>JAOASB010000021.1 GCA_025210375.1 Maledivibacter sp.
ATGTTTACAATGGGGTTCTCTTAGTTCTCGTCCGTTATCTCTTAGTAGAGTTATTTCCCTTAATGCTTTTGCTTTCATCTTTGTATCTAAGCTTTCAAGAAATTCTTTTACTGGTTCTTTTCCATTTTGGCTTTCGTAAAAATTTATAGTATACATAACCATCTCCTACTAATATAATATGCTATATATGACATATTGTCAATGTTAATTTATGTACCTTCACGGTTGTATTCGTTTAGATATATTTTCATCTCAATATCCTAGTTATTATCTTCGTCATACAGTTCAGTGGCTAATTTAAATCCTATTTTAAAACCATAAACAAAGTGAATTTTAGTTTCTATCACAGAATGCTGTGCTTTAATATCCAATAGATTATTATATATTTGCCTTTGCTCTTGGTTAATTTGCTGTAAAAATTCGTTTTCCATTTTAATAATTTCTGAACTGCTTTTTTCATATTCGTCTGTTCGGGTGAAATTTTCAAATGAGTCAATTTCTCCATTAAATAATTGCTCTATTACTGATTCCATAAAATCCTCCTTTAATTATATGAATAAATCATTCTTACATTGAATTTCACAATAATCAGATGTATAATATATTTACCTCTGCTTATTGTAGAGGCTCATTGAAGCAGTGTTCAAGTTTAGCGGTTTGGCACTGCTTCTTTTATTTTGCCTTTAGGTCATCAGCAATCTTCTTTATTCCCTTACGAACTACATCAGAGCGGTTGCTTTTAAGTTCTTCCACACACTCATCAAGCATATCCATTGTATCTTGGTCTACTCTAATTTGTAATTTTATATTCTTAGGTTTTTCAGAAGGTGGACGACCAATTTTCTTTGGCGACATTGCTTCACCTCTCTTTATGCCAGTACAATAATATTATATATTTGTCATGACAAAAAGTCAACTTATTTATAAAGAAAATACCCACTTTAAAAGCAGGTACTATTAATCATTTCTATTCTAACAAACCTTTTCTCCCCGGTTTATTACCATTTGTAAATTCTATTATATTAATTTTACCATCATTAATTTTAGGTGGCTCCTTGTTTTCTAATATAATAATTTGGATTCCTGATTTTAGGGCTAGTTTTTTAAAGAAATTATCTGCAATAAAGTCTGATACAATTTCATTACTTTTTACATTAGATCGCTCCTTTAGAGATAATAATGGCGAATCCAGTATAACAAAACCATTATGTAAAAAATTATTGGATGTACAGTACTCTAAAAGTGAAATAACCATAGCCGCTGCTAATATTGCTCTATGTCCTTTTCCATTTGATATTCTTAACTTATTATCAAGTCTTATATCCAGTGTCTTTTCGTTAAATTCACAAATATTATATGATGGATAAGCCCAATCAACCAAATAAGTTCAGGTAGATTGGTAAGCTTAGCAAAACGGCTCTTAATCCTATAACCTGTTCCTTCTGGGGCAAGTTCTAAAGCGGATACCACTTCACCAAACTGTGCTGCCCAACTGTCAAAGTGCTTTAATCCTCTACTTTTTAATGCCTTATTTTGAAGGTAACGTTGCATGACAAATAACTCCGTCATGGAATTACTAATAGGCGTTCCTGTTGCAAATACTACCCCTTTTTCACCACCATTAATTTCCTCTATATACTGGGGCTTCATAAGCATATCACTGGCTTTTTTAGCTTTTGATTGTCCTACACCACCAACATTACGCATTTTAGAAAAGATAGCACAATTCTTATAGTAATGGGCTTCATCCAAATAAATAGCGTCTACACCTAATTCCTCAAAGTTAATAATATTGTCCTTTGGGGCATCATGTAAACGCTTAAGTTCAGCTTCTAATTTTTTCTTTTCTGATTCCATTTGCTTTACTGACCAGTTCTGTCCTTGTTCTAACTTAGACCGACCAATACCGTGGATTAAATCATTGATTTGCCTTTGTATCATATGCTCTTGCCGTTCTATGAACACTGGGATTTATAGTGATAGGTAAGGCTTTAATGTTATCTCCACCTTTTGTCGGCTAAGTCAGAGGGATTACTCCCTCCTTCTCGCCTAAGAACCGTACGTGTTGGTTTCCCAACATACGGCTCAAGCATACTTTTATCCTAAGTCTTGGTTATATAAGCCCTGCCGTTTTCTTGTTTTTAATATATTTTAAACAATTTCTTAAAAGGAATATCAGTTTCATTTAATAAAAATCTAAATTGAAAAGATAAGCTTTGATTTCTATAAAACTATTTTCCTTATCTGTTCACAGATATCTTGCTCAGTATACTCAAATACATGACCATCATCATCCGTTATGGGGTGCCCATACTGGCTTAATAATTGCTTTTTTAGGCTATTTTGAAGCAAGAATACCTCTACACATAAAATAATCTTCTAAATATTCTTTCGTAAGCAACATATGAAAAACCTCCATTTGTAGGATAAGATAAAAGTATAGGTTAAAGCTTTAAAGCTACTATTTTACATATGTAGATAATCTATCTCCATAGAAAATCATTAGTTGATTAAGGACTACATCCCAGTTTCTATATCTTAATGTCCACTTTTTCATTATGTTCTGACTAGCTAAATAGAGCATTTTTTCTAGTGACTGATTAGATGGAAAAACGGATTTTGTTTTTGTTACCTTTCTAAATTGGCGATGAAGTCCTTCTATTATGTTAGTAGTATACATAATTCTTCTGACATCTGAAGGAAATTTGAAAAAAGGTGATAAGATATCCCAATTCGACTCCCAACTCTTGATAGCATAGGGATACTTTTCACCCCATTTTTCTTCAAGAGCCATTAGTTCTCTTAAACCCTTACGACACCTACATTCTCACCACCTCTATTTTTTATTACCGTCATAATCTCTCAACCTATTGTAATTTCAACAAATCTTTAATTCTATAATTTAAAATTTCCTATCTAATCATCCTCTAATACATCCTGACCCTATATTTACTAATACATATTTTCTTAATCCTCAATTAGATAGATTTTAGATTTAATCAATAGCTTATAACCTAAGGAAGGACTTACTTTCTATTTAGAAAATAAGTCCTTTCCTTTATCTTTTATTTAATCTTCATATGATATAATTGTATCAATTCCTATTGTATTTGTCTAACCATCCCTAAATCCCTTAACTCCATCTTCTCTTAAATTGACCTTTCCTTAAAATAGGCTTCTCACAACATACATATATAGTTAAAAATTATTAATCAATATTATTTTCTCTTTAACGACACACAAGTCTCCACATATGGTGGGTCCTAGATGTATTTTCTGACACTTGTTTTACTTATTTGCTTTAATAAATTTAG
>JAOASB010000022.1 GCA_025210375.1 Maledivibacter sp.
AGCATGTCATTTAGAAGGGCTCTAGCTGCATTAAGATTATATTGTAAATGTTCCTTTTCATCACTATTGTTTTGTAGAGCTATTGATTTTTTAATAGTAGATAACTTTTCTCGTATTGTGGCAACTTGATTAGTGAGATTGCTTAATTCACATACAAGATAACTATCTGTTTCATCGGTTCCTAGAGTTTTAATTAAATTTCTAATAGTATTATAATGCTTCAAGCAAATTGTATTTTCCATGTTGACACTCCTAACTATATAATATATATCCTTTGATATATTATACTTCAAATGAAATTGATAGACTATATCTTATACAGCAGCCATTTGCAGCTGTCGACCTCAAATTTCAATTCAAAGGTTTTTTCTATTCCATTAATATAACTTTGACATCTGAATACATGCATCTTATTTCCTGCAAGCTTCTCCACGTCCCTAGTAATTATTCTATCTACCTTTATTACTGCATTAGATTCATCATCGGTTACAATCCTAAACTTAATAGGATTGGGAATTCCATCCTTGGTAAACCACGCAATCATGTCTACAGGTAAAGCAACAATCTTCATACTAACCTCCTATAAAATGCTAGTCATAAGTGGATAATCTTCATGGACTCCACCAGTCATATTTCTTATTCCTAAATGTAAAAAAACAGCTCTTGTAATGGATTTTGATCCATACCTCATTCTTATATCATCGATAGTATTATCAAGGAGTCTATATTTTTCTTTATACTTACTATCAAAGATTGAAATTTGGTAAGACTCATTAGTTATAAGACCCGAAAGACGTATACCTAAATGTCTTAAGGGCGTACCATCCCAGGACTCATCGAAAATATTCTTTAAAACTTTAAATATTTCATTAGTACAGTCTGTAGCCGAAAATAGCTTGCGTTGATGAGAATAGCTATTGAATTCATGGGTTTTTGCCTTAACAGAAATCAATGTACACATATTTCCTGAGTCCCTTAGCCTCATGGTCGTCATTTCTGTTAGCGAAAGTAAAATTAAATGAGCTGTTTCTTTGTTATCAACGTCAAAGGCCATGGTTGTTGAATTTCCTAGTCCCTTAATAATCATATGATTTGAAGACCTGACGCTAGAATCTTCAATTTCATTAGCATATTTCCAGATCATTTCTCCATGACTTTATATAAAACAATATGACAATCTTGTAGCATCTAGTCACTCCTTTTTTAAATAAGTTATATACATTATAAACGAACACTTGTTCGTTTTCGATGTATCATTTTGAAATTTTTTCTAGTACAATATATATAGCTGGTGTTCCGACAAAAGACATATATAACATAGAGTAACATGGGATGAGGTGAAAATATGACTAATTTTAAAATGCTAAAACCTCCTATACCGAGGCTTGGTGGAAAATCAAGGCTAAGAAAACAAGTGTTAAGTATGCTACCAAAACATGATTGCTATGTAGAACCATTTTTTGGCGTGGGATGGGTCTACTTTGGAAAAAGTCATTCAAAGGTAGAAGTAGTAAATGATGTTGATGGAGAATTAATCAATTTATTTAAAATGATCAAGCATCATGCAGAGGAAATTGAAAGGGTAATGTATTATGAGATAAGTAGTAGAGATAGATTCAATGAATATAAATATGCTGATATAACAAGTATGACTGAAATTCAAAGGGCGGTAAGGTATATGTATTTAGTATCACAAAGCTATGGAGCAAAAGGTGGTAGTTTTGGATACGGAACCAACACAAGGCCTTCTCCGCAAATTTTTAATACAGAGATTCTAATAGAGCTCAAAAGACGTTTACGTAATACATATGTTGAAAACCTAGATTATAAAGTGATATTTGAAAAATATGATAGACAGTGGACCGTTTTCTTTTGTGATCCACCGTACCTGGAAACAGATATAAAGTTTTCAGTGGATTGTAAAATTAATTTTGATAAAGATGAACATGTAAAGCTATCTAATATCCTAAAAAATATAAAGGGTAAATTCTTACTT
This sequence comes from Maledivibacter sp., assembly GCA_025210375.1. NCBI lineage: Bacteria > Bacillati > Bacillota > Clostridia > Peptostreptococcales > Caminicellaceae > Maledivibacter > Maledivibacter sp. The sequence goes on from JAOASB010000022.1 coordinate 1,997, forward strand.
ACAATTAATGATCATCCTTTTATCAGAGAGTTATATGAGGGTTTTAATATTATTGAAACTAAGGTCAATTATTCTGTGGCCAAGAAAAGTGAGAGCCGGAAAAAATATAATGAGCTGATTATAACCAACTATGACACAAGTTGTAGCAATCAACAAATTCAACAAGTGGCTGCTTAACAATGAAAAAAGTATGTCCATATTTGGCATATGAAGGAGGAGAACCAAATAGAAGATAAAGTCATTAAAAACATTAGAGTTGTTGATGAGACAATAGCTTCAGGATTGAAAATAGATGTTATTATTAAGGAAAATAATAAAGCTAATATAAAGTATAATGTAAATGATTGCATAAAAGATTCTTATGATTGTAGCATTGATGGACTGGAAAGCTTAATTATAGAGCTTATAAGGAATGTTAGACTAACTAGTAGTAATCAAGATATAGCTATTGAGAGAGTTCTAGAAAGATTAAGGGGATGTAAGTTATTTATATGGAGTAGAGAATTAGGGGAAATAGTTAAGTATGATAGGGGATGGTATTTAAGTCCTAGGGAAGAATTTGAAGAAATCTTTAATGATGTATTGAACTTGTTAGAAAATTCACCTAAAAGGTTCGATTAAAGAATTAGATTAATAAATTTAAAATGATTGGCATATAAAAAGAGTAAGTTAAGTAATTAGCTTGCTCTTTTTATATGCCTGCTTATAGTTTTCTAAATACACCTTTTACCAATCCTAATAGTGTCACTTCAGGTAATATGATTGGTTGCATAGAAGAATTTTTAGGTTGTAGCCTTATATAGTGAGAATCTTTGAAGAATCTTTTCACAGTAGCTGAGCCATTTATATGGGCTGCAACAATATCTCCATTGTCTGCAAAGCTTTGCTGTTTTACCAAAACATAATCGTTATCTAAAATACCAGCTTCAAGCATACTATTGTCTTGTATTTTTAATAAGAAATGCGTACCCGACTCAATAAAGTCTATAGGAACAGGAAAGGTTGTTTCTATATTTTCAACTGCTAATATTGGAATGATGTCTACAACATTTTTAACAACAGGAATTTGTATATAAGTTTCATTAATTACATTTAACATATAAGAATCATCTGTTTTGATTGAGCTTAAGGATCTAGGTTTATAGTCTTCTTTGGTAAGATATCCCTTTTTTACAAGCCTTGTTAAATGCCCATGAACAGTTGAAGTGGAACTTAAGCCAACGGCTTTACAAATTTCCCGAACTGTAGGAGGATAGCCTTTTTTAGTGAATTCAGATTCAATGAAGCCTAAAATATCCGTTTGTCTTTCAGTAAGTTTAGTACGATGCATTAGAAATACCTCCGATTAAGTATACTTTTTAAATTATACCATAAATACTTTAAAATACGAACGTACATTCTAAATGTTGATATTTTGTGCCTTTATTAAGGAATATTCTCCTTTATCTTATAATATGGCATGATAAGAAAATTCATATTTTGATTTGGTATATTAAGGAGGCTGGTTAATATGAGAAAGAGCGTAAAAATAGGAAGGAATGATCCATGTATTGTGGTAGTGGGAAAAAATATAATAATGATAGGCAAGTTTAAACCTGTCTTCAATTATTAAAATATATCCGACTTGTAAGTTTAATGATGAAGAGATTGCTTGTAGAATAAGCATTTTTAGCAATGGTAATAACAGCTTCTTATCGGATAGCGTAATTTAAAATAGTCTATAAGGGAATGCAGTATATTACAAAAAATGAAAGCTCTTCGTATCATAAAGAGCTCTCTTAATATGCTATAATAATATTATCCTTTCTTTCGAAAGGAGGTGACTATATTTGACATCGAACAAAAGAAAAAACTACATATTGGAGCTTATAACAGCTATAGCGTCGTTAATAATGGCATTAGCTGCATTGATTTCAGCTCTAAGGTAGGAAAAAAGCAGGTGCTGCAACACCTGCTTTTTTCATTAGTAACTATTTTGCATCGAACAAAAGTATCTATTTATAATATACCATATTATTTGACATTTATTCAATAAGATTTGACATATAGCAAATTAAATGAATTATTCAAAATTATATTAAGCAATTAGCAACATAAAAATATTCAAATGATTATATACCAATTTTTATTATTTAAGGAATTATAATATAATAATTAATGTAAATGTATTCATTGAGTAAGGATGAATAATTCGATTTTTTGATTAGTTTTGCTTTTCTTATTAATAAGGGTTATGGATATGTTCAGTAGCATAGAGTATACTCAGTATAGCAATAATCGGCATTTAAATAAATAAACACTTAATTCATGAGTATGGTGTATATTGTAGTTATCGGAAAATATAAATTAAGTAAATGAGGGATATATTATGAGTAATAAAATAAAGATGACAAGATTGGGTTTAGAATATAAAGATTGCAATAACAAAATTAAGATTAATAAAAGATGGTTTTTAATTATACCTTTAATCTTCATTATAGTGGTCTTACTCTGTATGAATGTTGAAACATACTGGCGTTCAGTATATATGAATTTATGTTATTTTGAGGCTACTATAGGTACTAGTATTAGTTCTATTGCATCATTTTGGGGTGGAGCTTTAGGAGGTATAATTTCAGGGTTCTTATCTATTATAGGAATTATGTTTACGATTAGTTACTATCGTAAATCTGATGCGGAAAATAAAATAATTGAAAATAGGCCTTTTCTAAATCTAAATATTACTGAAAGTACAGACAATATAGATATAATATGCGATTTAGGTAAGGGTGATAATAAAGTACCCGTACTAATTGAAATAGAGAATATAGGAAAGAATTTTGCAAGAACTCTAACATATAACAATGGAACTAATTTTGGTGGATATGCATTTAATCATATTATTAAAGCTAATATGAAACTGAATAAGACTTATTTAGTAAATGTTTATTTAAATGAAAGTAGAGAGCAGACTTTGTACTTAACATTCTTTGATTGTTTTATGAATGAGTATAAGCAGGGTTTTGTTTTTAAATGTAATGACGATAATGAAGTTGTAAATATTGAAGCTGAATTCCCCCAGAAAATTGGTGTAGCTTTTAAGTAATAATATAGCCCAAAACATCCGATATCAAAGTAGTTTTCAACACAAACTTTTAAACCGTTCTTGCTAAGTTAAGGATGACTTATTGGTAGGCAAAATTAATGCCAAACCCTATTGAATGCTTACGTTGGGAACTCTGGGAACGGTAGTGCAATTTGATCTGACTATTATCCATAGCAACTAAAATTAAATATACTAACTATAATGAAAAAAGGAATTGCTATGAGGCCAGAGAAAGTTGTTATTACAGACTTTTTCTGGCCCCGTATTCGTTCATTATTTTATAAAATGTATTTTTTTTAACGTCTAACATATTCATAAATTTAACCCCTGTAATCTCTTTATTTTTCCATTTAGCATAATTATTCTTTAATATATTGATTTGACTTTTACTTAAAGTATCCAAAGCTATTCTAGGCCTGCCAAGGTGTTTGCCTTGGGCCTTGGCCAAAGCTATGCCTTCAGATTGTCTTTGTCTAATCTTCTTTCGCTCTTGGTCAGCTACATAAGAAAGTAAGCTTAAAAACTGATCCTCCATAAGCTTCCCTAGATCACCCATATCTCTAAACTTTCTGCTATCAAATAAAGTTTTATTTTCTAGTATGATTATATCTGCACCTAAATTCCTAGTTATTTCTTTCCATTCCTTAATAATCCCATCATAATTTCTACCAAGTCTATCAAGGGCATCTATATATATTAAATCACCTTCCCGAATGATATTTTTCATAGCTATATAGTTAGGCCTGTCAAAATTTGCTCCACTTTGCTTATCGATAAAAATAAATCTATCTTCAATTTCTAGATGTTTCATTTTTTCTAATTGCCTATTTTCATTTTGATCTTTAGAGCTGACTCTTATATATCCAATTTTCATAAGTCTTCACACACCTTTATAAAATGTAAAATTCGTATAGCTATATTTTAACAAAAACGGTGATAAAGGTATATAGGAATTAATAAACGTTTATATATAAAAAATATGATATTTATAAACTGAGATAGAAGGCACTTTTACATATGTCCTAAAAGTATACCTTTCTAAACAATGGCTTAAAATACGTTGATCAAAACTCGTAATGCAGATGTAAGAAGAACATTGCAAAGCCGTATGAGGAAAAACTTAACGTATGGTTTGATGAGGAAATGATGGAAGACAATAAATCAAATCCATCATCTTACCCTACAATAATTGCATTTTGAATATTGTATTATAAATAGCAACAATATGTTGAAAAAATGTATAATATACAAAAAATTGTAACTAGAATCATTATATGATAAAATTTAACTTGAATTCTAAAAGATTACTTTAACGGGAGGGCGATAATGAAAAAATTATTTATATGTATACTTATGATGATAGTATTAGCATCTATCTTTATCTGGTCAACATATGCTGAAGAAGATATTTTATCTGATAATGTTACGATTCAGTGGTCCAAAATAATTTCTAGTGGTGAAGGTTGGTTTGAACCTCGGTGTATACAGGAATTGAGTGGTGGAGGATATATGATTGCTGGGTCTACAAGTTCAGACGGCGGTAATGTTGATAAGTTGAAAAAGGATAATATTGTGGTTGCAAAGCTATCAGCAGAAGGTAAGCTTGAATGGGAAAAACTATATGGTGGTAGTGATTATGATAATGTTGAAATAATTAAGGAAACAAGTGATGAGGGATATGTTTTTATAGGTACCACATCTTCAAATGATGGAGATGTTTCTGGTAATCATGGCTCAACTGATATTTGGCTAGTTAAAATTTCAAGTAAAGGAAACATACAATGGCAGAAATGTTTTGGTGGTAGTAATCCAGAGGCTATGGGTGATGAAGAAGATAATTATGGGGGCTTAATATTAACTGATGATGGAGGGTACATAATTTTAGCAAGTACACAATCAAACGATGGAGATGTTTCTGACAATGATGAAGGCAATAGCAATTGGATGGCAAAAGTATCAAATAATGGTAAACTCGAATGGACAAAGTGTATAAATGGACGTGAGCGTATTAGCATTACAGATATTAAGACTGTAAATGATGGAGGATATATAATTTGTGGTGAAAAGTATTCTCCTTCTAGTGGAGAAGATCGTTATGATGCCTGCGTATTAAAGCTGTCTAAGCAAGGTGATATTGAATGGCAAAAGACTTATGGTGGTAGTAACTCTGATGGAGCTAGTAACATTTATCCGACGGAAGATGGTGGGTACTTATTTTCAGGATATACTGATTCAAATGACAGAGATGTTTCAGGTAATCATGGAGCAAGAGATATTTGGATAGTTAAATTATTTCAGAAAGGAAATATTGAGTGGCAAAAGTGCCTTGGTACACAAGAAACTGAATTCACATCATTTATGGACAAAACGGAAGATGATGGATATATTCTATCGTGTGGTTTTGGGGAAGGAGAAAACTGGTGGAATGTTAGTGAAGGAAATACTGACATTTCAATATTAAAGATTTCTAGTAAGGGTAATCTTCAATGGTCTAAAAATTTTGGAGGAAATGGGCATGAGTTATATTCATATGTAAAGCAAGTTAAAGATGGTGGATATATTGTTAGTTGTGAGACTAGATCAGATAGTTTACCTGGATACCCTGATCATCAAGGATGGTCAGAGGCATGGGTATTAAAGTTAAAGGACGATAACGATTATTCAAATAGTGCAGTAGATGAAGTACTAGGAGAAAGTACAGAAGATGTTCCATCTGCAGTAATATATAATAATGAATTTGTTTTAACTAATGTAGTAAATGAATCCATTAATAAGAATGAGTTGTATGATGAGATTTATATAGAAATAGATGGAGTAAATATCACAAATGAAACAAAAATAAAGTTCGGTAACATTTTGTCAAGTGACGTCAAGGCGATTAGTGATACAAAGCTAAAAGCTAAACTTCCTAAAGAAATTGAGCCGGGAGTATATGATGTAATTGGAATTAATAATGAGGGACAAACTTCAGTACTTGATAATGCTTTCACTATTTACGAATCTTTAACATTAACTTCAATTAAGGTAGGAAATTTAGATATTGAAGCTAATATAATAACGAAAATAGATGATGAAAAATTCTTAGCCAGAGGCAATGTAAAAATAAACAATTTTTTAAGAACACCAGGAGAACTAGAAATTCATGCATATAGTTTAGTTAAAGATAGTGAATATAGAACAGGTGATATAAAAGGTGATAATAAGCTGTATGTTTCTTTAAATGGCAATAATGATAGTTTTATCCATAGAGTATTGAGTTATAAAGAAATAAATATATCAAAAGGTAATTTTTTTATTGATGCGTCAAGTAGCAATAAAAGTTTTTTTAAAAAAACTGGATTGTGTAATATAGACTTAGGAGTTTTTAAACTTGAAGCAGGAACGATATGCGTACTAAAAAATGAGATTAATTTAACAATTGGAAAGTTTGCATTTGGTAATTTATTAGGAGATTTTGAAAAGAATAATTCTGTTAAGGGAAAGTTCTTCCCGATTATTGATGAAGTAAAAATGAAGATAACAGTAAATGATGTTCTATGTAAAGCCAACTTTGGAATTGACTTTATAGGTGATAGCATCAAGTTACCGTTATTAAAATCCGCTACTCCTAGTAATCTGACTTTAGAGATTGATACTATAAGTGAAAATAAAAATTTTATGCTTAAAGGAGACTGTGGAATTTCATTATTTAATAAAGTTAAAAAGAATAATTCATCTTTCAGTATATTTTATAAGGCTTATAGTAAAGATTTAAGATATCCTGATGAAATAGGTGTAAAACTTGGTTTAGGTAATAATTCTATACCACTTCACCCTTCAAAACTTGTCTATCTGAAAGGTTTTGGTGGAGGAGCTAGTCAGTTATATGAAATGGTCAAGAATAATAATCTTAGAGGTATAAAAATAAATGCAGCTTGCGATATTGGTATTGGTCTAAATGCTTTAAAACTTCCTTTAGTTGGAGATGTTGATATTATTGGACTGGAAGATTTAAAAGGCAGTGCGAAACTAGATTTTAAGAATTTATCAATAGAGGGTAAATTAAAACTGTTAGGGTTTAATTTAGCTGATGGCTCCATGGAATATGATTGTTGCAATGGATTTACGGCAAAAGCAAATGGTGAGATAGAACTTGCTCTTATTTTAGTTGAGTTTGGAACCAAAGGAGATATGTTATTTTCAGTTACTAATGATGGACTTTTAGCTGAAAATAATTCAGAAGTATATATTAATAAATTATGGACTAGTGAAAAGTATAGTGGTGATGGTAACTCTAAATTTATCTTTAATAAAGATGTCACTGTGTTTGTTTTGACAGCTAGAGGAAATAATGATGCTATGAGTATTAGAGTCGCTTTAGATAATGAAGGAAATATACTCAATTTATTTAAGAAAGTTAAGGTTGAAATAGATTTCTAAGAAAGGAAAATAAATAATGAAAAAATACATTGCATTTATTTTGTTAATTGTTTTTATTTTTTCTGACTTTACAGTATATGGAAGTGAGAAAAAAGTTGATTTAGAAATCAAAGATAAGATGAAAAACTCTCTTTTCTTAATTACATGGCAAAATGATAGTGAGGCATTGGTTGAATTGACAACACCTAATGGAGAAACATTAAATGCTGAAAATTTAAAAGAAAGATATAAATTATATGAAAAATGTATCGCTATTTTTATAAATACTCCTGAAATTGGGAATTGGAAATTTAAAATTAGTGGTGAAAATCTTGGCAAGGTATCAATTGAGGTGAGTGAAATCACTGAATTAATAGAAATTGAAGATTTTAATATTTTAACTGAAGATAATAGAAATAGCTATAAATTTGAATGGAATATAAAAAATACAAAGAAAGAATTTACTATTTCTTTGTATGCTGATATTGACAACAAAGGATATGATGGTACAAAAATTATCAGTTTTAGTGGTGATGTTAGTGGAAGCAAAAACATTAAAATTGATAACTTAAGTTATGGAGAATATTACTTTTATATGAAAGCAGAGTCTAGTAATAAAGCAGTTGATTATATGTACTATGATAAACCATTATTAGTAAATAGTCCAAATGCACCAGAAAAAGTAGAAAATATTAAGATGATGTTTGATAATAATCAGCTAAACATTGTTTGGGATAAATCAAAAGATCCAAATATAAAATCTTATAGAATAATGTTATTCAAAAAAGAAAATAGTAGACCTTTTTTCTTTGAAGACATAAATGATATAGGCTACAATTATTCATATTATGATGAAGAAGATATGGAAGTTGCTGTTGCTGCAATTAGTAATGAAGGTATTAGAGGAAAATATGATAAAAAATCAGTGGATATTAAAAACTATAAAACTCTAGAAGCAAAAATAGGATTTCCCAAAGTAGAAATATTGAATACCAAAAAAATTATCTTGCCTATTGATTTTGTAGATGATTGCAGAGCAAGTTTATTAGTAAATGATATAATTATTATGAAAGATATTTCAGAAACCAATACTTTCTTAGTCAATTTAGTAGAAGGAGTAAATAATGTAAATGTTATTCTGGAAGATGATAGTGGAAACAAAAAATATTATGATAAAAAGTATTTTGTAGATACTTATCCTCCTCAGTTAAATTTAAGCAAGGATTATGATAACATACAAACTAAATCTGATAATATAATAATCTCAGGTGCTTTAGAACCTAATGCAAAGCTATATATAAATGGAAGAGAAATAGATATACCCCATAATAGAACTTTTGACTATAAAATGGATTTGTTAGACAAAGAAAACAAGCTTAATATAAGAGCAGTTGATTTAGCAGGAAATGAAGTGATATATAATGGAGTGATATATAAAGCTAATGGCACAAACTATTTTATGATAATTTTATTAGGGGGCTTACTACTAACTTTAATACTGGCATTTTATTTTATTAAAAAACAGCCTAAAATTAAATAAAGTAAAAATATTTGTACTGATGATGTAAATCGTTAAATAGAAGCAATCTATGGATCAATTCATTTTTTGGTTTGAATAGAGGGTGTAAATAAATCTGTGTCCGAAGGAAGATGTATCCTGACTGACAATAGATAACTGACAAGAATAAATAGAATTTTAATATATAAAGTTGTTTATATATTTGCCAAAGTTATAGATTTTATACATAAAATTGAATAATTTTGGCAATAATTTTTATAATAGGGTGAATTTTATCTTAAACCATTATTACGATAAGGAATACTAGCTTTATGCAGTCTAAATTTTAGATTTTTTAGGTGTGGTTTTTAAATTTTATTACTAATTACTTTCCTTATCTGTTCATAAATATCTTGTTCAGAGTATTCAAATATGTGTCCATCATCATCTGTTATAGGGGAACCATACTGTGTTAACAATTGATGTTTTAGGGTATTTGAGATAGAGATTCCCCTACTACCAAGATATTTTTTCGTAAGCAACATATGTAATACCTCCATTTTAAGCCTAAAATAAAAGGCTGGATTAAAGATTTAAAGCTTTTATTTTACATAGGGAGATAATCTCTCGCTGTAGAAAATCATTAGTTGATTAAGGACTACATCCCAGTTCCTATATCTCAATGTCCACTTTCTCATTATGTTCTGGCTAGCTAAATAGAGCATCTTTTCTAGTGACTGATCAGATGGGAAAACGGACTTTGTTTTTGTTACCTTCCTAAATTGACGATGAAGTCCTTCTATTATGTTAGTAGTGTACATAATTCTTCTAATCTCTAAAGGAAATTTGAAGAAAGGTGATAAAATATCCCAATTTGACTCCCAACTCTTGATAGCATAAGGATATTTCTTACCCCATTTTTCCTCAAGCTCCATTAACTTTTCATAAGCACTTTCTTCATTAACAGCAGTATATACTTCTTTAAAATCCTTAGAGAATGACTTTCTATCCTTGTAATTAACATATTTAAATGAATAGCGAAGCTGGTGTATTATGCATCTTTGAATTTCTGACTTAGGAAATGAAGCCTGGATTGCTTCCTTTATTCCGGTTAGGCCATCTACACTAAATATTAATACGTCCTTAACACCTCGATTTTTAAGCTCATTTAAGATTCCTAGCCAAAACTTTGAAGATTCGCTTTCACCTATCCAAATTCCTAAAATATCCTTTATTCCATCCATAGTTATTCCTAGAACCACATATGCTGCTTTACTCTTTATCTGACCATCTTCTCTAACCTTATAGTGTACAGCATCCATGAATACGAAGGGGTAAATAGTTTCTAGAGTTCTATTTTGCCACTCCTTTATCTGGGGTAAAATTCTATCTGTTATTTTACTTACCATTTCTGCTGACATTTCAATACCATATATGTCTTGTAATTGATCATGAATATCTCTAGTAGACATACCCCTGGCATAAAGGGATATTACCTTATCTTCAATACCTGAAGTATCTCTTTTGTTCTTTGGAACAACTGTAGGTTCAAATTCTCCATTTCGGTCCCTTGGAACTTCTATTTCCATTTCTCCAAACTTAGTTTTAACTGTCTTTTCACCATAACCATTTCTACAGTTATCTGTCTTTTTGTTTTTTCTATCTCCCTTTTCGTAACCTAAGTTAGTTTCTAATTCTGCTTCTAACATTTCTTGCAGGGTATCTTTAAATAAATCTTTTAGATATGAATGTAGGTCTCCTGCTGTTTTTAAATTTCCTCCCGAAATCATTTCTCTTAATACTTTTTTTGGTACTGTACTCATACAAAAACTCCTCTCTGGTTTTATTTGTTAATTATTGCCAGAAAGGAGCTTTTATTTTCATTCAAACACAGATTTTTTTACATTCCCTTTGAATAATCCTATTTTATAGTCTGATAAAACTTAGGAATTTATCAAGGTTAAAATGCACTGACTACTCCGCTCACGACGGATTCTCAAATTTTATAGATTGGCTAGTTGATGGGATTATGTAAAATTATGGCTGACTATTAAATCACAGATTTAGATAAAACCACGAGTCTACAGTTTTTAGCTTATAAATTCCGCATTTTTATATCCGTAAACGTTTGCTCTTGCCTTGGTGATAGAAGCATATAAAAAACAAAGTAGACCTCATTATTAAAATCTACTTTGTCCTTGGTTACAGCTTTACTAGTATTGATTCATATAGTAAGTTTTGGATGTCAACTCTAAAAGAATAATATAATTCTAAATTAATATGTCTTTATACTGTTTAATGAAACTTGATCTGATTCATCATATTTAGTAGAAGAACTTGGAGAAAATCCTACTGAACCAATTCCAATGCTAGGGTTTAGTTTGTATCCTTTTGTGACATGACCATATTTTGCTACCATGAAGAAATAATTACCCTCATCAACATGTCTTTTAACATTACCAATTACTATATATGCTCTACCGTAACATTTATTTGCAGTAGGAAGATCAATAGAAGCGGAGAGACCATGTCCTTCTGGATCAGCATCAATCATATTATCAACACTGCTCCATTTATTCATAAAATAAGCTTTCATAGATGCATCATAATCATAGTAATCTGTTATACCAACATGTACACCTGTATGAGATAAAGCCATAACGTCTCGACTAAAAGTGTACGGCATATCAGACCAACTAAAATCCATTCCCAGTTTCTTTTTTATTTTTGTGCTAGTAGACATGTCATATGCATTTATTCCGAATCTCAAAACGCCTGAATCAAAATGCTCTGTAACTGTTGTACCACCTGATTTTTTGGTTTTGAAATTACTTAAGGAACTTTCTTCTTTTTTCCCATTTGTAATTTTATATACAGAAATATTTCTTTGTTTGCTAATATTTTCTAGATTGTTTACTATACCTTCTATAAATGTTTCTTTATTCTGAAAATATTTTTTTTCTTCTTGTTTTGAAATAGGTATCATTGCTGAGTATATGCTTCCATTTTCAAGTTTTTCACAAGAATATGAATCGCTGTTCGAATTATTATCTTTTTTATATAGAACTAAATATATTGTATCTTCACTGCTTCCTATGAACTTGTAATTATTTTTTACTATTTCTTTTATTTCTTTATTTGACAGATACTTAATACGTTCTTCAGGAAAACCTAGTGATTTTAGCTTGTTTAAAGTAGAGGGATTTAAGTTTGAAATTTTTTCGTTTAAATGTTTTTCTAGGATATCGTCTCTAACAAAACTAGGTGTTTCAGCAAATGATGTAAATGAAACTAATAGCATGGAAAAAACGATAATCAATGATAAAATTTTGTGTTTCATAAAACTCACTCCTTTTTTAAAAAATGTAATATCATCCATAAACTTACTGTAAAATAATAACATAATATGATATATTAATCAAGTGTACTAAAAATATCAAAAGGAGAATTTTTATGATGAAATATTTTTCTGCAAAAAAATTAAATATTTTAATATTATTTTTCGTGTTTGTCATGGTTTTTGATATGTTTATTAATTTTTTTCAAACAAGAACACCTGAAAGTGCACTGGAATATGAATTTGCAAGTGATTCTACACCTTTTAACTTAAAAACGGTCTTAAATACAATTGACATTAATTCTAATTCTAAATTCATCTTTTATAGAAATTATAGAAATAATTTGTCACATGCTTTTGTGTTAAAGAAATGGAATAAAACATGGGAAGTTATTTCAATTAGGGGGCAAGTACCTATAAAGTCTAAAGATCAAAATATTAGCTTTTTTAAACACACATTAATATTCAATAAAAATAAGAAGCTTCATATTTATGGTGGGATTATATATAACAAAAAAATAAATAGAATTTTTATAGATGAGAAACCAGCCAAAATAATTCAAAATGAAGATAATATTAGAATTTGGTATATAGAAACCAATAAAAAAATTACTAGTGATGAAATAAAAATATATGATTCTTTAGGTAATCAAATTAGTTTATAAATTTAAAACTTGCAAACTATATAAGCTAAATAATACTAGATAAAGTCATTATCGGTATTGTCAAGACAGTATTACAAAGTGCATAATCTCCATCTTGGCCATCACAAATTTGTATTCCTAATTTTCAATTGACAAATACAACAGGAACGCTTTTAAAAAAATGTCGGAGATATTGGAAACTGTAGAGTCCTCTGATGACTGTATTCTTTACCCTCAGGATGAAACTTATATTAGAACCGAATCCAATAACAGACGAATTTGGAGCCCCATTGGGGTATCCCCTATATTAGAACGTAATGCTACTCATAATGGAATCAATGCCATTGGAGCCACTGAAGTTTTAAAGAACTTTGATACTGTCATAGATATTTATCATTCACAAAAATCAATAACCTCCGTTGAAATAAAAGCTTTTCTAGAACATTTATTAGAAATAAATCCAGGGAAAAAGGTATATCTGGTCTGGGATGATGCACGTACCCATACTAGCACAATGATTCAACAATATCTTAAAGTCAATGAAAAGCGCTTAATTACTATCAATTCACCTAAATATTCTCTTGGTATGAATCACCAGGAAAATCTCTGGAATAGATTGAAAGCTCTTTTGTTTAGACCTTCTGCAAGATGTTGTATTGAAGAACTTATGGCTGATATTTTTGATATTTATTGCGAATTTAATTCTAGTATTAATGGAGTTTATTTACTAACCTATGCCAAAAGTTTCTTGGTATAGATTAAGTTTTAACTTGGGATATCTATAGATATCCCAAGTTAATGATTGTGTAAATGTAAACCCCCTGTTCTACAGGGGGTTCCAAAGAGCTTTAGCTTTGAGCAAAAAAAAATAAAACCTCCTTTGGTAAAATATATGTAGGTTCGCCAACCAATAAATTACAAAGGAGGTATCCGAAATGGATAAAAACAGTTTAGCACATACAAAATGGAATTGCAAATATCACATAGTGTTTGCACCAAAATACAGAAGACAAGTTATATATGGGAAAATAAAAGTTGATATAGGGAAAATACTGAGAAAGTTATGTGAGCAAAAAGGAGTAGAAATATTAGAAGCAACAGCATGTCCAGACCATATACATATGGTACTAGCCATACCACCAAAGTATAGTGTATCAAGTATAATGGGCTACTTAAAAGGAAAGAGTTCATTGATGATATTTGATAGGCACGCAAACCTTAAATATAAATATGGAAATAGACATTTTTGGTGTAGAGGATACTATGTTGATACAGTGGGAAGAAATGAAAAAGCAATAAGAGAATATGTGAAGAATCAATTACAAGAAGATATAGCGAATGACCAAATAAGTATAAAAGAATATGTTGACCCGTTTACGGGTGAGCAAGTAAACAAAGGCAAGAAAAAATAAATAAGCTGCTTTAGCAGCAGCCAGTAGAATCAATGCAGTTGGCGAACCATTCAAAGAGCCTTAAGGCTCAAGCATGTAACATGCCCTTATAGGGCTGAGCAAACTACCCGCTGAGCGGGTAGTTTTGATTAATTTATATATCATTGTAGACCTTGAAATCAAGCCAAAAATTTTAATGTGTATATTAATTATTAAGTGGGAATCTCTATAGTTTCCTATTTTCAAAAATTTATTTTTGCTATTGTTGTTTGAAATCTTTTCTATAATGAATTTTAATATTGAATACCAGAAAATGCTCATAGTTAAGTATTTTTATGGATTAATTTAAAGTTTTCTATTTATTAGACCTGACTCGTAAAGAGCTTTTATAATTTCCAAGGTCTTTTTAGGAGTCAAACCCATACTTTGTAATTTCTTATGAAGTTCTATATACTGTTCTCCGATGGTTTGTAGTTCTTCATCTTTTGAAAATATAATTTCCTTTCTATCAGTTCTTCCAAGAAGGTAATCTATACTAACATCAAAAAAATCAGCAATTATATAAAGCGTTTCAACACTTGGAAAGGACTTTCCTTGCTCATAATAGGAAATATTGCTAGGTGATACGTTTATTACGCCAGATAACTCAGGTTGATTTAATAGTTTATCTTTTCTTAACTCTCGTAATCTATTGCCAAATACAGTTTTATCAATATCTTTATGCCCTATTAGATATTCTGTTTTTACGTTAAAATACTTAGCGATCTTATTTAACAGTTTATATGTAGGGGGTCTCATGTCTTTCTCAAAAAAGTATATGTTAGCTTCATTTACAGATAAGAATTCAGCTAATTCAGCTTGAGTAAGACCTTTTCCTTCCCTTAAGGCTTGAAGTTTATCACCAAATTTCATATATCACATCTCCTCGTATAATAAATTTAAGTTATAAATTTTCTTCTATTGACTTGGATATTGAACCCTATTCCTAGGTGATAGAAATATGGAATTAGGATCTATCTGGATTAAGGCTATCATCTCCTGCAGCAAGACTCTGTCTCCCAACTTACGGTTGTACTGTAAACTTAAAAGCTATATCTCTTGCCTGTCATACCTAATGTTAGCAGCTTCGGAGCAGCTTATGATAGGCAGGTATTGAATACTCATAAGCGAGGTTGTTGCCATCCTGTTGGTAACTAGGGATAGGTTTCAGTATCCAAGCCGTTACAAATTCATAGAAAGGAGGGGCCTATCCATGAAATTGTTTGTTGGTATTGATGTTAGTTCTGAAAAACTTGACACTTGTTTTCTCAATAGTGAAGATCATATTTTGCTTGAAATTTCACTTCAAAATAATATTGTTGGTGCTGGTGAAATTAAAGATAATATTATTAGGTTTACTGAACACATCTAGTGCGATCGCATCATTGTTGGTATAGAAGCCACTTCTGTTTACAGTTTTCATTCTTCAACTTCCTTAGCAGAAGATGCTGAACTGGGGTCTTTAGGAATCGAAGTTTTTGTCATGAAAGCCATTAGAGACTCTTATCGCTTAGGAAAAGTCATGTAGGATTCCATCGATGTTGTGTTGGCCTCATACGTTATGATGATCAAAACTATAAAAAAGCAGATTAAAGAATTTGATAAAGTCATTCAGAAACTGTTTGAGATTCTTCCCGAATCTAAATCATTGCCAGGTATCGGACCAGTTTATGCTACTGGCATCATGGCTAAAATTGGTCAAATTAAATGCTTTGAAAACGAAGCTAAAATTGCCAAATATGATGGTGTTTACTGTAAATGAAAAAATATATAAATTTTAAATCTGAAAGAACTACCATGACCAAAACGGGGAATCATTACCTTCGTTATTACTTGATTGAAGCTACCAATTCAGTTATGCGAAATGAACCGGTTTATAGAGAATACTATCTCAAAAAGTATCATTAATTTCCCAAACATCAACATAGAAGAGATCTCGTCATTACCGCAAGAAAATTTGTGCGCATGGGGGATGTGCTGCTAGGCAATCACCAACTTTATGCACCGGAAAGGAGTGTATAATATCGAATAAACTTCGATACGTAATCCTTTCGTTTTAAGCCTAATTTGCCTTAGATTTATTAAGTGACTCTTTTTTTAGCAAATTTTTTCATGAATCCAGTAAAAAATTACCTGTTTCCATCTTGACTTATTACCACAAGTCTTTCGTATAGGGATATTTTATCAAATATAGGAAAAATAGAGAAGGAATATATCAAAATATGTAGAATATATTATTTGGATGTTGTCTGAAAATATATGTACAAAGGTGAGTGCTATGAAACAAAGTTTGTCTGATGAGTATTTAATAGAATGTTTAAAGACGTATATAAAAAAGAATAATGAAGTTCCTACTAGAAAAAAATTCACAAAATATAACAAGCAAGTGGCAAATGCAATAGGAAATAGATGGGGCTGGAATGAAGGAATAAGAAAAACGGGTTTTGAGCCTAAAAATATTCACGTAAAACTTTACAAACAGTTTTATAGAGTAGATATTAATACCATGCTTGAGATGACAAAATTAGTAATCAATGAATTCTTATCTGAAAACAAAAGACTACCAAAGTCAAGAGAGTTTGAGAAGCTAGACATGCCATATTTTAGGTTCTATTACGAGAAATATAGATGTACTTATACTGAATTTCTAATTGAAATATGTGGTTATGATGAGGAATTTCTAAGTTGTATTAGCAAAAACAAAGCTAATACATAAAGTGAAGTTAGTATTTTTCTTATGATAGTTTGAATGAGTATATAGGGTGGTAGTTAAAATAAAACTTGTCATTCTAAAGGGTGTTATGTAAAATGATAGATGGATATACAATAATTACTTTGACAACGATGGGGGAATAGAAATGAAAAAAAGAATATCAATTATGTTAACTGTTATTTTAGTACTTTCTTTATTTGTACCAACTTATGCAAAAGAGCCAGTAAAGGTTTCTGTAGATGGCAAGATATTAGAGTTTGATGTACCACCTACGATTATTGAGGGTACAACGTTAGTGCCTGTAAGAGCAATATTTGAATCTCTTGGGGTTACAGTAGGATGGGATAATGAAACTAGGACTGTTATTGGTGAAAAAGATAATCTAAGAATTGAATTACCAATAGACAGCAAATTTGCTAAAAAAGGAAATGAACAAATCGAATTAGATGTTCCAGCGACTATTGTAAATGAAAGCACAATGGTTCCAGCCAAATTTATAGCAGAATCAGTTGGAGCAAAGGTGACTTGGGATAATGATACAAGAACTGTTGTTATTGTATCATCAGTAGGTCCTCAGGTAAAAGTACATTTTATAGATGTTGGACAAGGTGATGCAATACTAATAGAATATGAAAAGTTTCATGCATTGATTGATGCAGGCGATAACAATGCAGAAGAGACAGTGGTTAATTACTTAAAAGAAAATAATGTAGACGACTTAGAGCTTTTTGTAGCTACACATTCACATGCTGATCATATTGGCGGTGCTGATGCTGTATTAAATGCATATGATGCTGAATTTATAGTTGATTGTGATTGGATTGATGAATCAAAAACTTTTGAAGATTATAAAAATGCTATGATAAAAGATTCTTCTGATGGAAAGACGATATATAGAAATAATGATAGTGATATCAGTATTTCTATTAATCCTGATGGTTCACAACCTACATATACTGAAAATGAAGATATGACTATCAAGATTATAGGAAATCAAATAAACGACGATTCTAATAATAGTAGTACAGTTGTACTATTAGACGTTGGAGATATAGAATTTTTATTTACAGGTGACTTAGAAGAACAAGGGGAAAAGGCACTATTAGATAAATTGTCTGATGTAGAAGTATTAAAGGTAGGACACCATGGTTCAAGAACTGCTACAGCTCTAGAGTTTTTAAATAAAGTCAAGCCTGAAGTAGCAGTTATATCGGCAGGAGAAAATAATAAGTATGGACATCCTCATGCTGAAACTCTTGAAAAATTGCAAAATAAAAATGTAGAGATATACGGAACTTGGATATCTGGGGATATAGTAGTAACAACAGATGGAAATACATATAAGGTAAGCACGGATGAGGAGATATCAACTACTAATGCAGAACCAACTACTAATGCAGAACCAACTACTAAAGTACCTTCTATTAATAAAGAAGAAACTGTAGCGGTTAGTCAAAACTCAGATGTAGTAATTGAGAGTATTGATCTAGATGGAGAAATTGTAAAAATAAAAAATAATGGAACAAATGATATAGATATATCTGGATGGAAGCTAGTTAGTGTTAAAGGAAATCAAACATATAATATACCTAGTGGAACGATTATTAAAGCCGGAGCTACTTTAACGATTGCTAGTGGTAAAAAAGCTACAGGGGATTTAAAATGGAGTGGAGCGTACATTTGGAATAATGATGGAGATCCAGGAGTATTATATGATAAAGCTGGTAATGAAGTTTCTAGATTTGAATAGTTGAAAGAGAATTAGACCAGGGTAGACCTGGTCTTTTACTCTAATTGCTTAAAATATTATATACTATACTATATAAAATTAGTAATATATGGTAAAAAATCGTGTTTCTTCTTTATAATAAAGATTTATAGTCAATTGCTGCATATATTAATTTGAGTGTCTCAGAATTACCTTTAATATTGCCATCCTCATAGTCTTTAATTGTTGACTTATGAAGATTACATATATGGGCTAATTCTTCTTGGGAAAGGCCTTTTATCAACCTATATTTTTTAATTATTTGACCTGGCGTATCTTCGGACATGCCATCAATTCTTAATAATTCCCTTGGGGAGGTGTTTAAGCTTTTACATAATTTCCTTACTGTTGACATGTTAGGAAAAGATGAATCAGTTTCTACATTATATAGAGTAGTTTCAGTTAAGCCAGATTTTATGGCCAATTCTTTTTTATTCATTTTATATTTCTTTCTAAGTTTAGTAACACGCTGACCAAGAGTAGTTTCTGGAAGGTTTTCATAGTCATTTAACGTACATTCAATTCTAAAAGTTTTGTATTTTGCTAATGCAAGCTTGTCCCTGTGGTTATTATAATGATCCCAAAAATGAATGCAGCTGTACACCCTATCAAGTAAGAAAGTATTTGTCAAAGATATCTGGGCCCCTTTTAGATCGCATTGATATGCATATAGAGGTATTCCCGGTTGAATATAAGGACCTAGTTGGTAAAACTAAGAATAGAAGCTCAAGGGAAATTAAGGGAAATGTAGACAAAGCCAGGAAGGTACAAATGAATAGATATGTAAAGGAAAGAATAAGATGTAATTCACAGCTTTCTCCAAAGCTTATAAAGAAATACTGTAGGCTAGGGGAGCAGGAGAATAATTTACTTGAAACAGCTTTCAAAAAGTTGAGATTAAGTGCCCGGTCATATAGTAAGATAATTAAACTAAGCAGAACAATTGCTGACCTAGATAACAGTAAAGATATTGAATTAAAACATTTAACGGAATCAATTCAATATAGGAGCTTGGATAAAAGTTTTTGGAATGTCTAAAGACATATATATAGGAGAAGTCACATATGTTTTCATATAGGTCTTTATCTTAACAAAGAAAGCATAAAACAGGTTTATAAACGAAACTTATAATAAAAAAGACGTTGGAGGACGTTTTTATTAAAAACTAGGAGAAGAAAAATAATGAATGATAAAGATTATATTATTTGGCTTAATTCTGTATATGGAATAGGGCATAGAACAATTGAAGGATTCATAAAATACTTTGGTTCCCTTGAAGGCGTATGGAAGGCACCTGCAAGTGAGATATATAAATTTCCTAAGCTAAGAAAAAAAGTGGCCGATAGATTATTAGAAACTAGAAATAAGGATTTTATAGATAGAAATAGGGAAGAACTAGAATTGAAGAATATAAAATATATGATAAGCAGTGATAAGTCGTATCCTGAAATATTAAGAAATATCAAAGCTGCTCCCCATATACTGTACATGAAGGGTAAAATAGAGAAAGAAGATCACAATGCTTTAGCCATAGTTGGTTCACGTAAGTGTACTTCATATGGTAAAAATATTGCTTATAAGTTCGCAAAGGAATTAGCTGGGTATGGAATTACTATTGTCAGTGGAATGGCATATGGAATTGATTCAGCAGCCCATAGAGGTGCCCTAGACGGTGGAGGAAGAACCATATCCGTTTTAGGATGTGGCGTTGATATATGTTATCCTAAAAGCAATAATAATCTGATGAGAGAAATAATAGAAAATGGTGCGGTAATATCAGAATATCCCTTAGGAACTGAGCCTACTTCTGGAAATTTTCCCAGAAGAAATAGAATAATATCCGGTCTTAGTAAAGGTGTATTAGTTGTTGAAGCCGGACTGAAAAGTGGCTCTTTGATAACAATTGATTATGCCTTAGATCAAGGTAAGGATGTGTTTGCAGTTCCCGGTAATATAAATTGCAGTGTGAGTAAAGGTACAAACAGATTAATAAAGGAGGGTGCAAAGCCTGTTACATGCGTAGAAGACATACTTGAAGAGTACAATATTACTAAAAAAAGCTGTAATGGAGAAGATAAATATAATGATCTTAGTGAATCAGAAAGATTAGTTATGGACATAGTAGAAAAAAAGCAGCCCATACATGTAGATATGATATCTTCCATATTACATTTTAATCCTGCAACAATTAACAGTTTGATTACTATTTTGGAAATAAAGGATCTAATAGAACAATTGCCAGGTAAAATCATTATACTAAAATAATCAAAATTACTTCTTAACTTCACTTATTTATTTTTTTCACATGCCTAACTTAGTCTAAATAATTCTGTTTTTGTTGAAATTATGCTAGTGTTGTGTTATTATACACATTGCCCTGGGAATAAAACTATTTCCATACTAAAGAAATATTCTGAATTTTTTATCTGAAACAAAAAATATTGATTAGTGGAATTGCTAATAGACAATACTAATGGTAATAATATTTTTAACTGAGGAGGTAGAAAGTTGAAGAAATATATTATATTAGTTTTTTCTATAATTATGTGTTTATCAGTAATTGGCTGTGCATCACAAAATGAAGATGAAGTTAAAGATATAAATATGGATGAATTTGAGGAATCCATGTCACGTAAATATGATTTGCAAAAAATAGATATAAAAGAAGATGAATCTAATAAAAAAATGACCATAGAATATTTTTTTAATGCGGGTGCATCGGAAACGGATATGACTGCGGTTAAATTTGAGTCATTAGTTTATTATAAACCCCGTGAAAATAAATATGATATTTTAAATGTAAACATCTACAATAAAGATAATAAACTAGTAAAAAGCTATGAATATGCAGATCAGAAATGGACTGAGACTAACAAATAGCCGCTTGGTAAAGCGGTTATTTCAGATTGTTGACAAAGTCAACAAGATGTCAGGCCGCCTAACAATTCGAAGTTCGAGGCGTGCTGAAACCGAGAGGCCGTAGCGTATACGGACATACGTAAGGATTCTTGGGTGAAGCAACAACGAAGAAATTCGGGTTTTGAGGCAGCCTGAAATAGCCGCTTAGTAAAGCGGTTATTTTATTTGAATTTTTTATAAATTCATAATATAAAGAAGGATTTCTTGTTAATTAATAGAATAATAAATTAATTCCATATTTAGAACAATGAAAGAACATAATCAAATTATGGTAAACTAAATAGAAATAGTTAATAATTTTGTCTTGATAAAAAAATAAGAATTAAAATATACTTCTAATGATTTGATAATAATATAAATGTAGACATAATTACTATTTTAGACTATACTATTTTAGAAGTTATAAAAAAACAGTTGACAAATATCAAAGTTTAGTTATATCCTACAATTGTTAAATAAAAGGCAAAATTATGGAATTGTTAAGTAAAACTAATTAGTAAGTAACAAAATTTTAACAAAAAAAATTGCAATAAGTTTTGAAATTGTTGAAATTTTTTGATATAATAACTTTCATTGTGAAGTAATTTCGGAGGTGCAAAAATGGCAAAAACTCTTGTAATAGTGGAATCACCTGCCAAAGCTAAAACAATAGGTAAATTTCTTGGCAGAAACTATAAAGTGAAAGCCTCCATCGGTCATGTTAGAGATCTACCTAAAAGCAAGTTGGGTATTGATGTCGAAAACGATTATGACCCACAATATATAACTATCAGAGGAAAGGGCCCGGTTATTAAGGAATTAAAATCAGAAGCTAAAAAAGCCGACAAAATATTATTGGCAACTGACCCCGATAGAGAAGGAGAGGCAATATCTTGGCATTTAGCTAATATACTTTCCATAGATGAAAAACAAAAGTGCAGAATAGAATTTAATGAAATTACATCAAAGGCAATAAAAAGTGCTGTTAAAAAACCTAGACCAATAAAGAAGAAGCTAGTGGATGCCCAACAAGCTAGACGAATACTTGATAGGTTAGTAGGTTACAGCATAAGCCCTTTGCTATGGAAAAAAATTAGAAGAGGTCTTAGTGCAGGAAGAGTTCAATCAGTATCTACAAAAATAATTTGTGATAGAGAAAAAGAAATCCTAGAATTTAAACCAAAGGAATACTGGACTATAGATCTGATGCTTAAGGCTTTAGATGGAGAACGAAGGATTGAGGCAAGTTTTTATGGTATAGATGGTAAAAAAACAGAACTTGGGAATGCTCAACAAGTGGAAAACATAATTGAAGATATTAAAAATAATTTATTTAAAGTAAAGGATGTTGAAAAGAAGCTAAAAAGGAGAAAACCCTATTTACCATTTACAACAAGTAGTTTACAACAGGAAGCTTCAAATAAATTTGGATATTCTACTAAAAAAACCATGCTTTTAGCACAGCAGTTATATGAAGGTATAGATATAGAAGGTGAGGGTACAGTTGGTTTAATTACTTATATAAGAACTGACTCAACCAGAATATCAGATGAAGCAAGAGCTGAGACAGAGAAATATATTATTGATGAATTTACTGATAAGTACTTAGCCAAACAAAAACGCAAGGTGAAAAATAAAAAGGATGCTCAAGATGCCCATGAGGCCATAAGACCAACATCCACCCTAAGAACTCCGACAGATATCAGAAATTCGTTATCTAATGATCAATATAACTTATATAAACTTATTTGGCAGAGATTTGTTGCTAGTCAGATGGCGGATGCAACATATAATTCATATAATGTTGATATAGTCAATGATAAATACCTTTTTAAAGCAAAGGGAACTAAGCAGGAATTTGATGGCTTTCTTAAAGTATATTCCTTTGCAAAAATAACTGAAAAAGAATTGCCAGAAGTTAAAGTGGGAGAGGATTTTGAGAATGAAGAACTTATCCCTAAACAGCATTTCACTCAACCACCGGCAAGGTATACAGAAGCTACATTAGTTAAGGAGATGGAAGAAAAGGGCATAGGTAGACCAAGTACCTATTCTCCCACAATATCTACCATATTAAGCAGAGGATATATTGAAAGAGAAAATAAAGCTCTTAAACCTACTGAGCTTGGTATTCTTATTAATGATATATTAGAAAAGCATTTTACAAATATTGTAGATGTTGATTTTACAGCTAATATGGAGTCAGACCTAGATAAAGTGGAAGAAGGGAACATACCTTGGATTGAAGTTATAGATGAATTCTATAGACCCTTTGAAAAGGTTTTAGAAGAAGCAGAAAAATCCATCGAAAAGATTGACTTAACTGAAAAAACCGATGAGATTTGTGAAAAATGCGGTAACTTCATGGTAATTAAACATGGTAGATTTGGAAAGTTTCTTGCTTGTTCAAATTACCCTGATTGTAGTTTTACAAAATCTATTATCAATAAAACTGGTGTAAAATGTCCTCGCTGTAATGGGGATATAGTTGTGAGAAAAACAAAGAAGGGTAGGTTTTTCTATGGTTGTAGCAATTATCCTGAGTGTAATTTTATGACATGGAACCAACCAATTAATAGAAAATGCCCTGAATGTGAATCAATTCTTGTGACCCATAATACTAAAAATAAGAAAGTAATAAAATGCTCAAATAAGGATTGTAAATACAAAGAAGAAGAAAAATAAATATTAAACCATGTAGGTAAATACTTATTGGTGAAATTGCATAATACTAATAATAGAAGCTTTACACCAAATAATCTTATCAGTAGAAAAAGGCGAATGTGCCTTAGTATAAACGAAGTTTAATTATGTGGTACTTTCAGTTGGATAGAATTATGCAATTTGAATATAAAATTATATACAACAAGGAGGAAGATTATGTCAAAAACTCTATTGGAAAAAACAAGGAGACTAAACAAAATACTTCAACAATCTGGAAATACACCTGTTTCTTTCTCAGAGCTATGTGAAACATTAGGAGAAATACTAGATGCAAATGTATATGTAGCAAGTGCTAAAGGA
The DNA here is from genome assembly GCA_025210375.1 of Maledivibacter sp. Lineage (NCBI taxonomy): Bacteria > Bacillati > Bacillota > Clostridia > Peptostreptococcales > Caminicellaceae > Maledivibacter > Maledivibacter sp. The sequence goes on from JAOASB010000022.1 coordinate 26,792, forward strand.
AAGGTATTAGGGGTTAGTCTAGCGGATGCATCGGATTGTCCAGTTATTGTTGATAAAGAAACAAATGATAAAAAGTTTCCTCAAGAATATAACGAGGAATTATTAAAAATTTCTGAAACAAAATACAATATTACTGGGGATGAATTATTAGCAATCTTCAAATATGATATTGAAAGCTATAACAAGCTTGTTACAATAGTGCCTATTAATGGTAGTGGACAAAGACTAGGTACTATGGTTCTGGCTAGACATGGTAATTCATATACCGATGAAGATCTTATATTAGCGGAATATTCTGCTACAGTTGTGGGAATGGAGATATTGAGGTCTAAAAGCGAAGAAATTGAACAAGAAGCTAGAAAGAAAGCAATAGTTCAAATGGCAATTGGAACCCTATCATATTCAGAACTTGAAGCCGTAGAACATATATTTGAGGAATTAGATGGATTAGAAGGATTATTAGTTGCAAGTAAAATAGCCGACAGAGTAGGTATAACTAGATCGGTTATTGTAAATGCATTAAGAAAATTTGAGAGTGCAGGGGTTATTGAATCTAGATCATTAGGTATGAAGGGAACCCACATTAAAATATTAAATGACAAATTACTTGAAGAATTAAAGAATCTTAAAAGATAACAGCCAATTGGCTGTTTTTTTTTATGCGACAAAATGGTATACTTACAATATTGTTATGATAATATATTGATAAATAAAGAATTGGATTATCGAAACCTGTCGGAAATCAAAGGCTTACTTTTATTTTTAGAACTAGAAACTTATATGTCGACAAATTTCTTCTAATATTATTAGTCAAATAGTACTATATTGTAATTAAACTCTAAAATATACTTGATTATGATTAACAAATCATAACAAATAATGTAAAATAATATTATGAAATCTTAAAAAATAAAATAAAAATTAAAAAGGTTTTTTGAATTTTTTGTAGAATTATGACATATTGGAAAAAAAAATGGAGGTTCTTAAATGTTAGGAAAATTAAATAGCAACATTGGTGTTTATAAAAAAGCACTGGATGCATCATGGTTAAAGCAAACAGCGATCTCAAATAATCTTGCGAATGTTAACACACCGGGTTATAAAAGGCAAGATGTAAAGTTTGATTCTATTTTGAAGAATTATATCAGCGATAACTCAATTAAATTAAAGAAGACCCATGTTAACCATATATCAAACAGTGATTTTAGTTCATTGAAGCCCGAAATCACCAGGAAAATGGGAACGAGTCTTAGAAAAGATAAAAACAATGTAAATATAGACGTTGAAATGGCAGAGTTTTCTAAAAACTACATAAAATTCAATGCACTAACTCGTGAATTATCTAGCCATTTGAGTAGAATAAAAATGTCTATTTCTAAAGGAGGCAAGTAGGTAAATGAGTTTTTTTAATTCTATAAATATAAGTTCCACGGGGTTGACAGCTGAAAGACTGCGTATGGATGTGATTTCCAAAAACATTGCCAATGTTAATACAACTAGAACAAGTAGTGGAATGCCCTATAGAAGGCAAGTTCCTATATTTAAAGAAAAAGAGGGTAAGTCATTTTCTAAATTCCTTAGCGAAGCTAAAGATGGATACAATGGAGGAAATGGTGTTGAGGTTACTAAAATTAAGGATGATAAGTCCCCGTTTAAAAAAGTGTATAACCCTGGACACCCTGAGGCCAATGAAAAGGGATATGTATTAATGCCAAATGTAGATATTGTTACAGAAATGATTAATCTAATATCTGCTTCAAGAGCCTATGAAGCTAATGTAACTGCTTTAAATGGCAGTAAAAGTATGGCTATGAAGGCTATAGAAATAGGTCGTTAGAAAATTACTTAGGAGGTAAGCTATGAAGATATCTAATATATATAATTCACAGCTCCTAAATGCTAATATGGATAAAAGCAAAAATATTCCCGATAGTGACTTTAAAAGCTTTTTACTTGACTCAATAGAAAAGTTGAACTCGTATGAAACTAAGGCTCAAGAAATGGGGTTCAAATTTGCTGCTGGTGAAGTAGATAGTATACATGAAGTCATGATTGCATCTCAAAAAGCTGAGATTGCCCTACAACTTGCAATTGAAGTGAAAAGCAAGGTCATGGATGCTTATAAAGAAATAATGAGAATGCAAGTATAATCACAGATTATCCATAGTGCATCTGAAGCTTTTTTAAATTTTTATGAAAAAATCTGTGATAGACTATATATCTGGCAATATTTATATACAAATATTTATTTAGCAATGAATGGAGGATACAAATGGGGGATTCAATAGCAAAGATACAAAACCAACTTAATGAATATTTCCAGTCCCTTGATAAAAAACAAAAGATAATAATTGGTCTTGGTAGTTTTTTTTTGGTGTTAACTTTAGCTTTATCGATTTTCTATATATCTAAGCCCAAATATGTTACTTTATATACTGGTTTAGAATTAGATGAGTCTGGAAAGATTACTCAAAAGCTTGAAGAAGGAAATATACCCTATAAGTCTGGCAATGGAGGGACTTCAATTTCAGTCCCAAAGGAAAATTTAAATAAAGCTAGAATGGATTTAGCTATTGAAGGATTCCCGCGAAATGGGATTACTTGGGATGATGCCTTCAATAGTAATACGTTGACTATGACTAATGAGGATAAAAGAAAAAAATATTTACAGGCGGATATGAATAAGTATGCTAGAATCATTGAAACCATAGATGGTATAAATAAAGCCTATGTTCAACTTACGGTACCTGATAATTCTAATTTTTTAACTGAAGAAATTAAGCAATCTAAGGCATCAATTCTATTGACTTTAAAACCTGGATTTAGATTATCTGAACAAGAGGTCAATGGAATAGTAATGCTTGTAGCTAATGCTGTTGAAGGATTGGAAATGAATAATGTTTCGGTTCATGATAATACGGGTAAAATGTTAAATGATGAAAGTTCAGATGCTGATGGTTACTCCATAAACAAAAAAATGGACATGCAGCAAGCAGTTAAAAATAGGTTGGAAAGAAGTCTTAAAGATTTTTTGACTAAAATATATGGATCCGATAATGTTGACATAATGGTGAATGTCACTTTGGATTTTGATAGAGAAATAACTGATATTAAAGAATTTGGGGCACCGGTTGAAGGTGAAACCATAGGATTAATAAGAAGTATGCAAGAACTCAAGGAAGAAGTTGTTAATACGGCTGAGGGAGGGCCTCCGGGCACTGATTCTAATTCCGATGCTATAACTGAGTACGAGGAAATAGATTCTAATGATTCTAAATTTTCTAAAGAAAATAGAAGTGTGAATTATGAACTTAATGAAATTAGAAGAAATATTGTAAAGGAATCAGGTAATATCAAGGATATAACAGTTGCAATAATATTAAATAAAAAGTCTTTAGAAAATGGTGAATTGACTGATGAACATAAATCGCGGCTCATAAAGCTGGTATCAGCAGCTGGAGGATTAGAAACAAAGATGGTAGAAGTAATGGCACGTGATTTTAGTAGTTCTAATCAAGAAAATTTACTTGCTATAAGCAGTGAGGACAAGCAGGGGCTCATTAATAACATACCTTTCTTAAGTGTTGGAATTATAGCTTTCTTATTTGTTATTGGCGCAGTATTTGCAGCGGTGAGAATCAGAAGGAGAAAAAATGAAGTTAGTGAAATTCTGGATGATTCTAGTGTTGATATTGATGATGTAGAAGAAATAGATGTTGACTTCAATGATAAATCAAGTTATAAATATCAGATTGAAAAGTTCGTTGATAAAAAGCCAGATGCCGTTGCACAGCTACTTAGATCCTGGCTAAACGAAGATTAGGAGTGTTATTAATGACAAGGAAAATGGGATTATCCGGACGTGAAAAAGCGGCGGTTTTATTAATTGCCCTAGGTCCTGACAAATCTGCAAAAATATTTAAACATTTACAGGATGATGAAATAGAAGAACTTACCCTTGAAATAGCTAATATGAGGAAAATACCCGTTGAAGAGAAGGACAGTATAATAGAAGAGTTTTATCAAGTGTGCTTAGCCCAAAACTTTATTTCTGAGGGTGGTATAAACTATGCCAAAGAAGTTCTTGAGAAAGCCATGGGATCAAATAAGGCTTTAGAGATTATAAATAAGCTGACATCCTCATTACAGGTTAGACCCTTTGATTTTGTCAGAAAAGCTGATGCTAGTCAGCTATTAAACTTTATTCAAAACGAGCATCCCCAGACCATTGCTTTAATACTTTCGTATCTAGGCTCCGGTCAAGCTGGACAGATTCTGTCTTCGCTACCTCAAGATAAACAGGCTGATGTAGCTCAGAGAATAGCTACTATGGACAGAACATCGCCGGAAATAATTAAAGAGGTAGAATATGTTTTAGAGAGAAAGTTATCCTCTATGGTGACTCAAGACTATACTACAACTGGTGGAGTTCAGACTATAGTTGATATTCTAAACTCTGTTGATAGGGGTACCGAAAAGTTTATTATGGAGACATTGGAAATACAAGATACAGAATTAGCTGAAGATATCAAGAAAAGAATGTTTGTATTTGAGGATATCATTACCCTTGATAGTGTATCTGTACAAAGGTTTATCAGAGAAGTTGATAATAATGAATTGTCTATTGCATTAAAGGGCTCTACCCAAGAGGTTAGAGATATGATATTTGCAAATATGTCTAAGAGAATGGCTGAAATGATTAAAGAAGATATGGAGTTTATGGGACCTATTAGACTTAGAGATGTTGAGGAAGCCCAACAAAAGATTGTTAATATAATTAGAAAGCTTGAAGAAGCAGGAGAGATTATTTTAGCACGTGGTGGAGGAGATGAAATTATTGTCTAGAGTTTTTAAGTCTTCCCAAGTAATTATTGATAAAAGTGCATATAAGATACCTAATTTAGCTCCACTAAGCAATATATCCTTTAGTAATCCACGTGATGAGTTGTGCAAGGATGACGATGAAGTTTTAGCCGATGATAGCGTAGAAGCTAATGCTGAAGAAGAGGAAGCTTTAATAAGTGAAAGAATTGAAGAAATGAATAGATTGTATGAGGAAACAATTGATAATGCTAAGGAAGAAGCACAAAAAATTCTTTCCCAGTCATATGAAAAGTCTGAAGAGATAATGGAAAAGGCACGTGAAGATGGCTTTGAACAAGGGATAAAAGAAGGTTTTGAAGAAGGAAAGGGGAAAGCCGATAGCATTATTAAAGAGGCTTTAGCCATTAAGAAGCAAGCGGAGGTTAATGCCAAGTCTTTGGTGGGACAGTTGGAAGAGGATATTGTAAAGCTAACTATCTCTACAATTGAAAAAATATTGGATAAAGTGGTTGAGGAAAATCATGATACCATACTTGGGCTTATAAAGCTTGGCTTAGAGAAATGTGCTTTTACAGAAGATTTAGTTTTACGAGTAAGTGTAGAGGATTATGATTTTGCCATAGGCTCTAAGGATAGGATATTAGCCTTAAGTCAAAATATAAATGATATTTCAATTGTTCAGGACAAGTCCTTGAAAAAGGGCGGTTGTATCATTGATACGCCATCGGGAAGTATTGACAGTAGTATAGAAACTCAATTTAATGGAGTTAAAGAAATGTATGAAGAATTACTTAAAAGTGAGTGATGGTTATGTCCATGATAGATAAATATTTCAATGTTTTAAATGACGCAAATTTAATAAAATATAGCGGCAGGGTTTCAAAAATAGTTGGACTGACCATCGAATCCTTAGGACCGGCTGTAGAGATAGGGGAAATATGCTACATATATCCCCTAAAGAGTACAAAACCAATCAAATCAGAAGTTGTGGGGTTTAAAGATGAAATAGTTCTTCTTATGCCCTTGGGAAATATGAATGGGATTGGGCCTGGCAGTAAGGTGGTTGCTACGGGACATGCTTTACAAGTAAATGTTGGTGAGCAGCTCTTGGGAAGGATTTTGGATGGATTAGGTAATCCCATTGATGGTAAGGGTCCATTGATCTGCAAAAAGAAGTATTCCGTTGATAATATGCCTCCTAATCCACTAATGAGAAATAAGGTGTCCGAGCCATTGCCCTTGGGAATTAAGGCTATTGATGGGCTGCTTACATGTGGTAATGGACAAAGGATGGGAATATTTGCAGGTAGTGGTGTAGGTAAAAGTACATTGATGGGCATGATTGCAAAAAATACTAAGGCTGATGTAAATGTCATTGCTTTAGTTGGAGAACGTGGTAGGGAAGTAAGGGAATTCATAGATAATGATTTGCAGGAAGAAGGCTTAAAAAGGTCTGTGCTAGTTATTGCTACATCAGATCAGCCTGCTCTTGTTAGAACAAAAGCAGCCTATATAGCTACTGCCATTGCAGAGTATTTTAGGGATTTAGGTAAAAATGTTATGCTTATGATGGATTCATTGACTAGATTCTCCATGGCTCAAAGAGAAGTTGGACTAGCTGTTGGAGAACCACCTGTTACGAGGGGGTATACTCCATCGGTATTTGCAGTATTGCCTAAACTCCTGGAGCGAGCGGGCAATTCTGAGAAAGGATCTATTACAGCTCTATATACGGTATTGGTTGATGGTGATGATCTAAATGAGCCTATAACCGATGCTGTAAGGGGGATATTGGATGGACATATATTCCTTTCCAGAAAGCTGGCAGGGAAAGGACATTATCCAGCTATTGATATTTTGGATAGTATAAGCAGGGTTATGCCCAATATAGTAAATAATAGGCACTTGGAGGCTGCAAGGATTTTTAGGGAATACCTTTCGATTTATAAGGAGGCAGAAGATCTTATAAATATAGGTGCCTACTCTAAGGGTAGTAATAAAAAGATTGACATAGCCATTGAAAAAATAGATTTATTTAATCAATTGTTAATGCAAGGAGTAGATGAAAGAGTTAGCTTTGAAGACACTCAAAGAACCTTAGAAAATATTACTTTGATATAATAACGAAGGGTGATTGTTATGAAAGGCTTTAAATTTAGATATGAAAGCATCCTTGATCTTATTGATAAAAAAGAAAGTAATGTGAAAAACAAGTTAAGGGAATCCTATAATGTTTTGCATCGTGAAAAGCATAAGTTAAATACGCTGGTCATTAAGGATGATCAATATACTAAGATAATTAAGGAAAAGACTTCGTCGGGTTGCAAGCTCATGACCCTAAGAAATATACAGAGTTATAGAAAGGATTTAAATAATAATATAGTCCTTCAAAACAATGTTATATTCAATAAAGAAAAGGAAATTGACTCAATAAGAAATGAATTATTAAAGATATCAAAAGAGAAAAAGATAATGGAAAAATTAAAGGAAAAGAATCTTGAAGAATTTAAAATGGAACTTAAAAAAGTGGAAGAAAGAAGTATTGATCAGTTAGTTACATATAAAAACAGCTTAATACACAGGTGATGGATATGGAGAAGAAAACAAATCAAACAGAAAAAGAGTTAGGAATTGGAAAAATCTTATTGGTAATATTTATTGTGTTTATTATTACGCCAATGATCATAGTGGGAATTATATACTATACTAATGATAATTTTAGGTTAGAGGCTAATAAATATCTAGTGGTGTTACCGGGACCTTTAGGGGAGCATTTTAAATCATATCCCACTAAGACTGAGCTTGACAAGCAAAAAGTATCTATTGCTAAATATTTGACCCAGATAGATAATAATAGAGCCATAGATAAGCTTACTTTGATTAAGAATGAAGACGAAGTTCTATATAATGACATTATCAAGCTCATGATAAAGCTTAACGGTAATAAAACAAAGGTTATTATGGATGAGATACGAAACAACTTAGTCAAGAAGGATGTTCTTTTAAGAACCGTGGAACAAATTGATGTTGAAAAAGAAAATGAGATTCTTGAGAAAGCGAAATATCTTGAAAGCCTTACACCTATAACTGCTATCAATGAAATAGAAGCTGATATTGAAGAAAAAAGAACTACTTATTCAGAACTTGCCACAATATTTGAAAGTATTAAGGCTGAAAATGCAGTTAACCTTCTAAGGCACATGGATGAAGGAGTAAGGGAGAAAATAATTGATAATTTTGGCTATGATGAAAAGAAGAGAGAGATAAAAGTTCTTTTAAGTACAATCAATGATAATGAATCAAAGCTAAAGTATGCATCAGAAATATATTTGACAGAAAATCCAGAAAAATTAGTTAGCATTATTGGTAATACGGCTACCTATAAGATAGATGATTTAGCTGTTATTTATAAGAATATTGGAGTTATAAAAGGGGCACAAATTCTAGCAAAGCTAGAGGATGATAATTTTGTTCATGAATTAGTAAATGAGATTAAGGAAAGAGAAATTTTGTCAAACGATGAAGATCTATTAACCGAGGATCTTTTGAAGGCCTATAAGATTTATAGGGACTTTGATAAAAATGTAAAGGAATTGACTTCCATATATGAAAAAATGGAAGATAGGCAAATAGCTGAACTTATAAAAAGGATGATAAGAAACAGTACGTCAACTAGAAAATATACACTTAATAGTGGTGAAAGTATATCCATAAGCGATGAAGATTTGGCCTTAACAATTTTAAAGGAATTCAATGAAAGAAAATTAGCAGCTGTATTATCTAACCTAGATAATACCTTGGCCTCAGATGTTACAAAGAAGCTATCACTGCCAAATATATAATACTGTAATTAATGGTTATTAGCCATTAATATATATAATCATTTTAAGGAGGTGAAAAGTGATGAAGGGGAATGTGAATAAAAATCAATTTATGCATAATTTTATGATTGCTAAATCAAATAATACCAATGGGGTAAGGAAAAATTCTTTAAGGGATCAAAATAATGATTTCAAAAAGGTATTAGAAGGTAAGAAGGATAAGGAGCTAGGTAAGAGAGAACCAAAGATTGAATCTAAGGATTCACAAAGTCATGATGATAAAAAAGCAGATGAAACTCAGAATATAAAGGAAAATGATAAAGCAAAGGATACCATCGATTCTAGGGATTCTAAAGAAGAAACAACTTTAGATCAAGCTAAGGATATAAAGAAAAATGATAAAGCGAAGGATTCCAATGAGGAAACAACTTTAGATGAGTTAAATATTGCAATTGAAAATTTAATACAAACTTTACAATCAAATAATATAATTGATGGAGAGAAGTTAAAAGCTTTAATCAAACAAATTGAAAGCATCATGGATTCGTTGAATATTGATGGACTTGATATGGATTCAACCCTTGATTTAAGTAAACTTAAGGATTTGTTAGTGGATTTGAAGCTTTTTAGCAGTTCTGAGCTTATCCATAATGAAGGGCTTAAGGAAATGATTGATAAAAAGCTTGATAAATTGTCAAAACTTATAAAAAATATGGATTCAGCTTCTGATCAATCCCATATACAAACCAATAATGGTGATACTAACCAAGTAAAGGTTCAAAGCTCTAAGTCTGGCAGTTCTAATCCAGATTTGCCAAACCAAGATATGACTAACAGTAGTGATGTAGAAAAAGGATTGTCCAATGAAGAAAGGGAGTTATCCAATGAAGAAAAGGTAAACTCTGAAGGGCGAGAAACAAATACTTCAATGGAAGAAAAGTCAAAGAATCAGTTTGGATTATCCCAAAGGAAAAATCTAAATACCGATACTAATGCTGTAAATAATAATGATATGGAAATGGCTGTCCTTAGGAATATTGAAGTTGATAACTCAAGAAACCCTCAATTAGTTGAACTGAGCAAGGCATCCGCCAACGGTACCCCAAAGCCAGATCAAAATCTTTTTAACCAAATCATGGAAGGTACAAAGCTTTCTATTTCTGAAGACGTATCTGAGATGTTTCTTAAGCTTAAGCCCGATAACCTTGGTAACCTATCAATGAAAATATCCATAGAAAGGGGTATTGTGGTTGCTAGGTTTGATGTGGAAAGTCAGATGGTTAAGGAAACCATAGAATCTAATCTTGAGGATTTAAGAAATGCTTTAAGCGATAAAGGCTTTGAAATTAAGGAATTTAACGTATCTGTTAACAAGGATTCCGATAATCAAGAAAGCAGTTTTTCCTATTTTAGTAAGAAAAAAGCGAAGAAGAACACTCTAGGAAGTAGTGAAATAAAGGATGATAAATATTTTTCAAATCAGCAGAGGATTGAAAGTATTACTTCCTCAATTGACTACTTAGGATAAAGGAGGGATACATCTTGTCTATAAGTGGAGTAAATAGGAGTTATTATAGTGCCGATAGTGGAAGAGCAGGTGGTGCATCTAATGAAGATTCTAAATTATTCAATCAAATATTGAACAATGCTAAGGAATCACTTTCAGAAGACATCTCCCAAATAGTTATCAAGTTAGAACCTAGCAGCCTAGGTAATCTATCTATAAAGGTTTCTGTAGAGGGTGGTATTACTGTTGCTAGATTCGGAACCGAAAATAAAGTTGTCAAGGATGTACTAAATGATCATTTGGAAGAATTGAAAAATATGTTGAATGAAAAGGGCTTTTTAGTAAAGAAGGTCGTAGTGGGCCTTGAATCCGATGATGATGAATCCAATGTTGAAATAGTAAATCAAATTTCAGAGAACATAAAAAACTCGCTTTCCAAAAAGACTCCCGAGATGGTTATAAAGATGAAGCCGGAAAGTCTAGGAGAATTATCTATAAAGGTCTATGAAAAAGATGGTGTGGAATATGCTGAATTTTTAGCCGACAGCCATATAGTGAAAAATGCTGTTTATTCTGACTTTGATAATATAAAGAAGGCTCTTAAGACAAAGGGGTTTGATATTCAAAGGTATGTTGTATCAGTTAAATCTGAGGATGATGGCTCTGAAGGTAATGGAAATGCCAATGTAGAGGAAGATAAAGATCCCAACAAAATGGATAAGGATCTGTTTATGAAATTGCTGGTGGCTCAGATGTCAAATCAAGATCCCCTTAATCCCATGGAGGACAGGGAATTCATTGCTCAAATGGCTCAATTTAGCTCCTTGGAACAAATGCAGGAGGTTAATAAAAATGTTCAGCTAAATAATATCATACTGGATAAAATCAATGAAGCCTTAAATGGACAAAGCAAAAATGTTAATGAAGGCCTATATCATATTAATAATGGTTTAGATAAGCTCACTAAGGATATTAAGGGTTTAAATGATAATCAAAATGAATCCCTAAATAAGGACAAAGAAGTAATAAATCAATTAATAAATATCAATAAAGCCATTAAAGGTTATGGTGATAATAGTTAATGGATTGATGCCATTGGAGGTGAATACTTGGATAGAGTAAGATTTAATAATAATTTGATAATAAATCAAAGCAATATTTCAAAATCCCCTGTTAAATATAATACTCCCAAGAAATCATTTCAAGAAATACTTCATGGAATTGGCAGGCCCGAGGATGTAAAATTTTCCAAGCATGCCCTTGAGAGATTGAGGAAAAGAAATATTGACCTAAGCAGTGAAGATATAAGCAGAATAAATGTAGGGGTTGAGAAGGCCGAGGAAAAGGGTGTTAATGAGGCCCTCATACTTATGGGTAACAAGGCATTTATTGCAAGTGTGAAGAATAGAACCATCATCACCGCCGCTAGTGATGATCAATTAAAGGAAAATGTATTTACCAATATAGATGGAGCCGTAATTGTATAAGCTGGACCTTCCATAAGGGGGCTTTCAATCTCTGACTGATAGAGGAGATTATTTACGGTAAATATAAAGGAGGTCATTTATTATGATGAGAGCAATGTATTCTGGAGTTTCAGGTCTTAGAGTACATCAAGCTAAGATGGATGTTATAGGTAATAACATAGCAAATGTAAATACCGTTGGATTTAAAAGAAGCTCAGTTACATTCCAAGAGGTATTCAGTCAAACCCTAAAGGGGGCAGGTTCTCCCCAGGGTGGTAGAGGGGGTACAAACCCTCAGCAGGTAGGTCTAGGGGTTAATGTGGCTTCAATGTCTGTAAATCATTCAAAGGGTTCCACCATGAGAACCGATTATACCACTGACTTAATGGTAGATGGTAATGGTTATTTTATACTATCTAATGATGTAAATGCTCAAAACCGTTTCTATACTAGGGCAGGTAACTTTAATGTGGACAGAGCAGGATATCTTGTTGCACCGAATGGGTACAAGGTATTGGATGAAAATTTAAAGCCTATACAGATCAATAAGTCTGAGACAAAGGCTGCAACTCCAACAAGCAAGATGCAGATTAAAGGGAATATAAATTTAAATGATTCAGAATATACAACGACTGTAGATGTATATGATAGTTTGGGTGATGTACATACATTTACTATAAAATTCTCGAATTTTGCAGCAACTACAGCACCGACTCTTGGTAGTACTAGACAAATAGAGATAAAAGATGAAAAAGGAACAGTTTTATTTGGAAAGTCAGGTGAAGAAAGGTATATTCAGTTTGATTCGTCTGGAAATTTTTCCCAAATACAAGATGGTACCCCTACACAAATTACTACTCAGGACATAACTTTAGATGTACCTGGAGCGGCAGCCCTAAAGATCACTATTGATGATTCGTCTTTCCAAGATGCTAATGGCAAGCCATTATTAACACAAGTTAGCAATACCTCAGATGCCAAGGGCGTTGCAGTAGACGGTAACTCAGCTGGAACGATCAACGATTTCACCATATCTCCAAATGGAGAGGTAGTTGGTATCTTCTCAAACGGGGAAAGGAAGATTTTATCTAGAATAGGCTTGGCAGACTTCGATAACCCAGCTGGTCTTCTCAAGATAGGCGGCAACATGTTTGTAGATTCACCTAACTCAGGGACTCCTAAGTATGGTACTCCATCAAGCGGCAGCTTTGGTGATCTATCGCCGGGGGCATTGGAGATGTCGAATGTTGACCTTTCACTGGAGTTTACAGATATGATTTCTACACAAAGGGGATTCCAAGCTAACTCTAGGATAATCACTACTACCGATGAGATGCTTCAAGAGCTTGTTAACCTCAAAAGATAAATAGGTAAATGATGGGGATATTTCAAATTGAGGGACTTAATTCATTTTGAAATCCCCTTTGATAATGAACTCAAGGGACTGTCCTTTGGGACAGTCCCGTTTTAAAGGATGATTTATATGATATATGTATCTAGGCTTAATGGAGAGGTTTTGGCTGTGAACTCAGACCTAATAGAGTTTATAGAGGCTACGCCCAATACTGTCGTATCCATGACTACTGGAAGAAAAATTGTAGTAAAAGAAGGTATTGACGAGATTATTGTCAAAATATTAGAATATAAGAAGAGGATTTTTGTAGAGAATGTCCCCGATACAAAATATCATAGAAATGAGGTGTAGTCATTGGATTTATCAACGGTCTTAGGAATGATAGCAGGTATTGTACTTATTCTATGGGGAATAATTGATGCCGGTGAGCTAGGCTGGTTCTGGAGTCTTTCTTCATTGCTAATAGTATTGGGGGGAACAATTTCAGCAACTTTTATTGCTTTTCCGCTGAAAAAGGTTTTAGCTACATTAAAGGTTGTTAAAAAGGCCTTTGCAAACAATATGTTTGAAGTTGCCTTAATTATAAGCAAGGTAGTAAATCTGGCCAACGTTGCTAGGAGAGAAGGTCTGCTAGCACTGGAGGAAGCTGTAGAAGAAATTGAGGATGATTTTTTGCAAAAGGGTGTCATGCTAATTGTTGATGGTACAGACCCAGAACTGGTTAAAAATATACTTGAAACAGAGATAGCTTTCCTTGAGGAAAGACATAATGAAGGGAAAAGTATTTTTGATATCATGGGAACCCTTGCACCGGCCTTCGGTATGATAGGGACCCTTATAGGGTTAGTGGCCATGCTTAAGCAGCTTGATGATCCCAGTTCAATAGGGCCTAGTATGGCAGTTGCTTTGATTACAACCCTTTATGGGTCAATTATAGCAAACTTAGTTTGTATACCAATAGCAAAAAAATTGAAGCTAAAGAGTAGAGAAGAGATCCTATTAAAGGAAATCATGATTGAAGGTTTATTATCCATCCAGGCAGGTGAGAACCCTAGAATAATAGAGGAAAAACTTAAAGCCTTCCTACCACCTTCAATACGTAAATCATTAAATGATAACGAGGATACGGAGGCTTTAGCAGATGAGTAGAAGGAAACCTCAAGAAGAAGAACCGGGTGGAGTGCCAGAGTATATGGCCACCTATGGGGATATGATGACATTGTTGTTATGCTTTTTTGTATTGTTGTTTGCTTTTTCAGAAATTGACTCAAAAAAATTTCATGCGATAATGGAATCCTTTCAAGGTTCTGCAGGAGTTATGAGAGGTGGTAAAACCTTAGATGATACTGAGTTTGTAAATAATTCGAACCTTGAAGATGAAATAGCTAATAACTTAAAGGAAATAAGGGATTTACAGGCTCTTAAGGAAAGCTTTGAAGAGCATTTAAAGGAGAATAAGCTGGAAAACAAGATATTAGTTGAGCTTGATGATAGAGGTCTTTTGATTAGGTTTGACGATAATGTTCTCTTTGATTCCGGTAGGGCAGAATTAAAGTATCAATCGAAGGAAACCTTGCAGTTTATGTCGGGACTATTAAGACAAGATCAATTTTCTGACAAAATTATTAGGGTTGAAGGGCATACTGATTCAGATCCTATTAAAAGTAGTAGAAAGTTCCCTACTAACTGGGAATTATCGACTATAAGGGCTGTTAATGTAGCACGATTTTTAATTGAGGGTACAGATATGACTCCCGAAAGAATAGTTGTATCGGGCTACAGTAAATACCATCCAGTGGTTCCAAATGATGATGCAAAAAACAAGGCTAAAAATAGAAGAGTTGATATAGTAATATTAAACTCGGATTATGAAAAAAGTGAGCCGAATTATTAATTTACGAAATCAAATTTATAAAAAGGGGACAAAGGTATGGATTTAAAGAAAGTTCTTGTTTTAAGCTTAATAGGATTGCTTGTCCTAGCATTGATATTCACTTTAGTTTTCTTCCTAGTGATCAATAAAAAAGGAGAAAGTAAGGAGCAAAAGGTTGAATATTTTGAGTTTAAACTTGATGAGATGTATACTAATATTAAGGAAAGTAACAGTATATTGAAGATAAATATATCCATAGAATATACGGATAGCCAGCTTGCTGAAACCCTTAATAAAGGTAAGTCAAGAATTTCTAATGATATCCTTGAACTTCTCAGAAATAAAACCATAAAGGAATTGTCTGGGAAAGAGGGGCAGCAAAAAGCTAGAAAAGATATACAAAATAAGGTAGCGGAAATAGTTAGGACTAATACCATTTCTAATATCTATTTTACAGAATTTATAATCCAATAGTATTGGGGGTGACGTAATTGTCAGATGTCCTTTCACAAAGTGAAATAGATGATCTGCTTCAAGCATTAAGTACAGGGGAAGTTGATGTCCAAGAATTCAAAGATGATACAAAGGAAAAAAAGATAAAGAAGTACGATTTTAGAAGACCTGATAAATTTGCCAAGGATCAATTACGTACACTTCAAATTATTCATGAAAATTTTGCTAGACTTTTAAATACTTTTTTATCTGGTTATCTTAGAACATTGATTACAATAGATGTTCTTTCAGTTGAACAGTTAACTTATCATGAATTCAGCAACTCCATATCGGACCCCGCAGTACTTGGAATAATTAATTTTGAGCCATTAAATGGACAGATAATAATGGATGTTTCTACAGATATTGCTTTTACCATGATCGAAAGAGTTTTAGGAGGGAATGGACGCCTACTTAAAGAAACCCGTGGCTTTACTGAGATCGAGGTAACTCTCTTAAAGAGGGTTCTTATAAAAATCAACAAACTCATAGTTGAATCCTGGGAAAATATTATTGGTTTGAATCCTTCTTTGGAAAAAATAGAAACAAACTCTCAATTCGCTCAGATTGTATCTCCGAATGAGATAATAGCTTTAGTTACTTTGAATATAAAAATCGGAGAGGTAGAAGGAATGTTAAATATGTGTATTCCCTATTATGTCCTTGAACCAATAATTCCAAAATTAAGTACTAGACTTTGGTTTTCAAACAATAATAAGGATATTACAGATGAAGAAAAGGATGCTATAAAGCTTGGATTAGAAAAAACATATGTAAATGTTAGAGCAATTATAGGTAATGCAAGTATTACTGTAAGTGATTTCCTAAATTTACAGCCAGGAGATGTCATTCAATTGGATAGGAAAATATATGAAGATATAGAGGTTGTAGTAGGAAAACAACATAAATTTACTGCCAAGCCTGGGATCAAAAAGAAGAAGGTTGCTATAAAAATTAGTGACTTCAAAGAGGAGGGAGATGACTAGATGGCTGATATGCTTTCTCAAGAAGAAATAGATGCTTTACTGAAGGGAACTACTTCTGATATTGAAGAAGGAAATGCATTAACTGATGATGAGAAAGATGCTTTAGGTGAAATAGGTAATATTAGCATGGGAACATCTGCCACTACTTTATTTACACTGTTAGGGCAAAAAGTCACTATTACCACGCCAAAAGTCTCTATAACATCCTTGGATGAATTATCTGGTGAATATGATATACCATGTGTAGCTGTCATGATAAAGTATAGAGAAGGGATTGAAGGTTTCAACCTACTGATATTAAATGAGGAAGATGTAAAAATAATTACTGATCTGATGATGGGAGGCGATGGACAAAACGTTTCTCAAGATCTTACGGATATTCACTTAAGTGCCATTGGAGAAGCTATGAACCAAATGATTGGTTCTTCGTGTACATCTCTTTCCGAAATATTTAGCAAGAAGATTGATATTCTTCCACCAAATGCCTTTTCCGTTGATTTACCCAATAAGAAGTATGATAATTTGGGAATCGACAGCAGTCAAAAAATTGTTAGAATTGCCTTTAGAATGACTGTAGGAGATTTGATTGATAGTGAAATAATGCAGATTATTCCCATAGAATTTGCGAAAAAATTAGTGGCCCCTTTATTAAGTGGTAATACTGACCCTAGTCCAGAGCAATATGATATGGGTGAATTATCAGATACTAGGGTAGAAGAAAGTCCTCAGGCGGTTAATATACCTAATCAGAATACTGTCAAGCAGCCTAGATCTAATAATGTGAAAACAAATGCAAATGTTAATCCTAGAATTGAAAAAAATGCTCATAATAATCCAGTGAATGTACAACCCTTGCAATTTGAAAGTTTTGATGATGAAGGCCAAGGATATAATGCTTATAGTGATATAGAGCTTATAAAGGATGTACCTTTAGGTATTACCGTTGAATTAGGAAGAACAACTAAGCAAATAAGCGAAATCCTTGATTTTGGACCTGGAACTGTTATAGAATTAGATAGACTTGTGGGTGAGCCATTAGATATATTTGTTAATGGCAAACAGATTGCAAAAGGCGAGGTAGTAGTGGTTGACGAAAACTATGGTATTAGAGTTACAGATATTATTAATCCACAAAGACGTATAAATAATTTCTAGTTAATTTAAAGGAGGAAATATTATGGCAAATGGAATTTTAATAGTTGATGATGCAGCATTTATGAGAATGATGATTAGAGATGTTCTAAGTAAAAATGGCTATGAAATTTTAGGAGAAGCTGAAAATGGACAAAAGGCAATAGAAAAATTTAAGGAGTTAAATCCAGACCTAGTGATTATGGATATAACTATGCCAGAAGTAGATGGGATTCAAGCAGTTAAAGAAATTAAGAAAATATCACCTGATGCAAAGGTAGTTATGTGTTCTGCTATGGGACAACAGGCTATGGTTATAGAAGCAATCCAAGCAGGTGCCCGTGATTTTATCGTGAAGCCTTTCCAAGCTGATAGAGTTATTGAAGCTGTTAAGAAGGTTATTGGATAAGGGAAGGGAGAAGTTTTGTATAAATGACAAGCTACTATCCAATTATTGTTTTAATTGCATCGATCTTTATAATAATACTGGCCTTTTTCACGACCAAGTTGGTTTCTGGGGGGCTTAGTATTCAAAATTCAAGTAGGAACATTAGGTATATTGATAAATTGCCATTAGGAGTTGATAAATCCCTTGTTCTAATTGAATTAGATAAACATTTTTATCTTATGTATGTAAGTAAAACTGGAGCGCAGCTAATTGATAAATTAGATTCTTTAGAGATAAAAGAAACCAAAACTAAAAATATGTCATTCAGTGATGTACTCTCCAGTTTTAAGAATTTCAAAGACAGGTAAGGATGAAAAAATGAATAAAATATCGAAATATTTTATTATCACATTAATGGCAGTAATTATAATAAGCATCTTTTGTATTAATGGGGTTATTAATACTGCTTATGCGGAGCCGGAATTTCCGATTCCCAAGCTTAGTCTTAATATAGATGAAGCCGAGAATCCAAAGGAAGTAGCATCAAGTATAGAAATACTTGTTTTACTTACAATTTTAACTATAGCTCCATCTATTTTAATAATGACTACTAGTTTTACTAGGATAATAATTATCTTATCCTTTTTAAGAAAAGCGCTATCTACTCAAACGACTCCACCAAACCAAGTATTGGTTGGACTAGCTCTTTTTTTAACGTTTTTTATTATGGCACCGACCTTTGATGCTATTAATGAAAACGCCATTAAACCCTATACTAATGGTGAAATATCCTTTGAAGAAGCTACGGATAATGCTGTAAAGCCATTAAGAAAATTTATGTTCAAGCAAACGAGACAAAAGGATTTAGCTTTATTTCTAAATATCATTGGGGAAGAAGTTCCAAAAAGTATAGATGATATACCTACAAAAGCATTAATACCAGCCTTTATAATAAGTGAATTAAAAACTGGTTTTTCCGTAGGATTCCTGTTGTTTATACCTTTTATTGTAGTTGATATGGTAGTTGCTAGTACTCTTATGTCAATGGGCATGATGATGCTGCCGCCGGTTATGATTTCTTTACCATTTAAGATATTGCTTTTTATCATGATAGATGGTTGGAATTTAATTATAAAGCATATTTTGCTGGGCTTTAATTAGGAGTGTTATGTAAATGGATGAAGGATTAGTACTGGATTTATTCCAGCAGGCTTTGTATCACATTATTATTCTTGCGTCCCCTTTGTTATTGGCAGGATTATTTGTTGGCTTGGCTGTAAGCATCTTTCAGGCAACCACGCAAATACAAGAGGCTACTTTAGCCTTTGTACCCAAAATTTTAGCGGTATTTCTTACATTGGTTATGTTGGGACCTTGGCTGCTGAAAAAAATAACTGAATTTGCGACCTATGTTTTTTCTAATATAAATAATTTTGTTCAATGAGCAAATTGCATAATTACCTTCTGTGAAAGCTATCTACTATATATAGTTTTAGTATCTACGAAGGCGAACCGCCGAATATGCTATATCTTAAATAATTAAATTAAAGATGATATTCTCATATTAGACTTAGCCAAGTAAGAGTTATTAAATTACTTCGAATAAATAATTGCTGTAAAATTCATGGCAAATTGTAAAATTCACATAATCTAAATATGGTTATGCAATTTGCCCATTTAATTAGATTGGAAGAAAATATATGGATATAATGGAAAGGTCAATTATACTTTTTTTAGTTTTTTCAAGAGTTAGTGGCATTTTTTTATTAACTCCTGTATTTGGTAGTAAAAATATTCCTAGAACTTTAAAAATAGGATTAGCGGGATTTTTAACCTATATAGCTCTTCCAATTGTTACGTTATCACCGGCTATACATATAATGAGTATTTATCAGCTGCTATATTATATGATATTTGAATTTTTTATTGGTCTTGTGTTTGGATTTATATCCCTTTTGATTCTTTCTTCAATATATATTGCTGGTACTATAATAGATAGGAATATTGGATTTTCCATGGTTAGTGTTATAAATCCCCAGGACGAGACTCAAATTCCCATTACATCTAATTTGTTTTATGTAATGGCTATAATGGTATTTTTGATGACAGATTTACATCATATTTTAATAAAAGCTGTTTTGCATAGCTTTAAGGTCATACCTATTGGTTATGAAAATGTTAATCTCTTGTTTGTTGATAAAGTTATCGAAATAATGAGAACTGCTTTTGTTTTAGGATTTAAAATGGCGGCTCCAATAATGATAACTATATTTGCCACTAACGTTCTACTAGGGGTTCTATCTAGAGCAATGCCGCAGATGAATGTTTTTGTTGTGGGTATGCCATTAAAGATTTTTATTGGACTTATTACTATATTTATAATACTACCAATTTACTTTGAAATATTTGGAAATATTTTCGGCATCATGTTTGATTATATTAAGGAATTCATAAACAGTGCAGTAAAAGGATGATGAAATGCAAAAACTTAAAATAAATTTGCAGCTTTTCACTGGTGAAAAAACTGAAAAGGCGACGCCAAAGCGTAGAAGAGAAGCAAGAG
Organism: Maledivibacter sp.; assembly: GCA_025210375.1. Lineage (NCBI taxonomy): Bacteria > Bacillati > Bacillota > Clostridia > Peptostreptococcales > Caminicellaceae > Maledivibacter > Maledivibacter sp. Next base: position 47,197 of record JAOASB010000022.1, read on the forward strand.
AGAAGGGGCAAGTTCTTCAAAGTAAGGAAATAAATTCGGCATTGGTACTGCTTGCTGTTTTTTTATCCATGAACTTGTTTAAGAAGTACTGGTATTTAGAGTTCTATAAATTCTATCACAAGGTTTTAGCTTATTCAAGTGATATAAACTCCATTTATACCTATAAAAATATAACTAAGTTTTTAAGTGAGACTTTATTTTTTATTTTAAAACTGTCTTTGCCTTTATTACTTATTTCATTGGCAGTTGGACTGATATGTAATTATATGCAGGTAGGTTTTCTTTTCACTACAAAAACCCTTACTATGAAGCTTAGTAAGCTTAATCCCATAAGCGGATTAAAAAGAATGTTTTCAATGAAGTCCATTGTAGAGTTATTAAAATCTCTTTTCAAGACATTTGTACTTATATATGTGACTTCTAGCTATTTACTTAAAGAATATAATAATATATTAAATGTATTTGACATGAATATAGAACAAACCGTTGAATATGCCTGGAGTTTGGTTTTGAATATCGTTATTAGATCAGCATTGGTTTTATTGGTTTTAGCAATCATTGATTACTATTATAAAAAATGGGAGCATGAAAAAGGGCTGAAAATGTCCAAACAAGAAATAAAGGAAGAGTATAAACAAACAGAAGGGGATCCGAAAATCAAGTCAAAAATAAAGGAAAAACAACGTCAAATAGCTATGCAAAGAATGATGCAGGATGTCCCTAAGGCAGATGTAGTTATAACAAATCCAACCCATTTTGCCGTTGCCTTAGCATATAATGACGATTCTCAGGAAGCACCAAGGGTTATAGCAAAGGGACAGGATTTAATAGCTCAAAATATTAAGAGAATAGCAAAAGAAAATGATATTCCCCTTTTTGAAAATAAACCCCTTGCCAGAAAGCTTTTTGCCACAGTAGATATTGGAGAGTTTATACCTCCGGACTTATATCACGCTGTTGCAGAAGTATTGGCATACATTTATAGTTTGAAAAATCAATAATCGTATAAAATGTACGATATATTTTTAAATATTAAATTATCTTAGATAGTGAAATATACTAAGTGCTATATTAGGAGGAACTTAGATGAAATTTGGCGATATTATTGTTGCCTTAGCTATAATAGCCATTGTAATAATAATTATAATACCTGTCCCACTAGTAGTATTGGATCTATTATTGAGTATAAATATTTCTCTTGGACTGTTAATATTACTAATTTCCATATATAATAAGGAACCACTACAATTTTCAGTGTTTCCATCATTACTGCTTATAACCACACTTTTTAGGTTATCCTTAAATATATCTACAACTAGATATATTTTAAAGGATGGAAATGCGGGTAATGTAATTGAAGCCTTTGGTAATTTTGTTATAGGTGGTAACGCAATAGTAGGTTTCATTATATTTATGATCATAATAATTATTCAATTTTTAGTTATTACAAAGGGGTCAGAGAGGGTTTCCGAAGTAGCTGCTCGTTTCACCTTAGACGCCATGCCAGGTAAGCAAATGGCTATTGATGCAGACTTAAATTCCGGATTGATCACAGAAAGTGAAGCTAGGGAACGTAGGACTCGAGTTCAAAAAGAAGCTGATTTTTATGGAGCTATGGATGGAGCAAGTAAATTTGTTAAGAATGATGCAATAGCGGGTATTATTATAACAATTATAAATATTGTTGCAGGATTTATAATTGGTTCGTTTATGAATGGCATGGAGATATCCGAGGCAATACAGAGATACACTCTACTAACCGTTGGTGATGGTCTTGTTAGCCAGATTCCAGCCCTTCTGATTTCAACGGGAACAGGTATTGTTGTTACTAGAGCTGCCTCTGACTCTGATTTAGGGAATGATTTGCTACAGCAGCTATTTAGACAGCCAAAGATAATGTTCATTATAGCGGGGGTTCTATTTGTATTAGGTATTACACCCCTTCCCAACACTCCCTATTTCATGTTGTCAGCAGCCTTTGTATATCTAGGCTATATATTACGTAGTGAAATTATCAAGAGTGAAAGCGTAGAATTAGAGGAAGTAGAGGAAGCAGAGGTTGAAGAAATAAGAAAACCAGAAAACATTATACCATTGTTGCAGGTTGATCCTATAGAATTAGAATTTGGTTATGGAATCATACCTTTAGCTGATCCAAATCAAGGTGGTGATTTGTTCGATAGATTAGTTATGATAAGAAGACAAATTGCATTGGAATTAGGTATGGTTGTACCGATGATTAGACTTAGGGATAATATACAATTAGATGCCAATAAATATCTAATTAAAATAAAAGGAACTGAGGTATCAGAGGGAAGTATAATGTTCAATCATTATCTTGCCATGAATCCCGGTAATGTTGAAGGTAATATTGATGGAATTGATACTATAGAACCGGCCTTTGGATTGCCTGCTAAATGGGTAACCGACAATAATAGAGAAAAGGCTGAAATTCTAGGATATACGGTGGTAGATCCATCATCGATAATATCAACTCATTTAACTGAGATCATAAAGAAATATGCCTATGAATTACTGGGTAGACAAGAGGTTAAAACCCTTATTGATAATGTTAAGGAAAGTCAATCAGCCTTGGTTGATGAACTGGTACCAAAGCTCATGTCATATGGAGAAATACAAAAAGTTTTATCTAATCTATTGAGGGAAAAGGTATCTATTAGAGATTTAGTTACAATATTAGAAACCCTTGCTGATTATTGTCTAATAACAAAGGATGCAAACATGTTGTCCGAGTATGTTAGACAAGCACTGGGTAGGACTATAACTAAACAATATATACCCGATAAAGGAGCTAAAGTTGTTATGCTGGAACCTGATGTTGAGAAATTGATCATGGAATCAATTAAACAATCGGAACACGGTTCATATCTATCCTTAGAGCCTAGTGTCACACAGGTAATATTGAATAATCTTTCTATAGAAATTCAAAAGCTGGTATCCATAGGAGAACAGCCTATAGTAATAACTGCACCCATAGTAAGGTATTATTTTAAAAGCTTGACTGAGCAGATTATTCCTGATTTAATTGTTTTATCTTATAATGAATTAGATTCTGATGTTGATATTCAGTCTATAGGGACGGTGAAAATATAGATGAAAGTTAAGAGATATTTAGCTAAGGATGTACAAGAAGCTATGATAAAAGTAAAAAATGAATTAGGAAGAGATGCTATTATTCTTCATACAAGGAAGATTAAAGAACGAGGTTTGAAAGGATTATTTAAGAAGCCCTTGGTAGAAGTGGTAGCTGCTATAGATTCCAGCAGAAAAGAGGATATAAAACCCGAATATTCTCCAAGTAGAAATCAAGTAAAACAGAATATAATTTCCAGGAATGAAGTTGAAAATGAAAGTTTAATAGATATAAACAATATGAATGAAGATATAAACTCAATTAAATCCATGCTTTCAACGGTACTTGGCAAAATGCAGGATGAGCCTTCAAAGGAAAACAATAGTATCCTTAGCAAGTATGAAAAAATCTTTGAGGAAAAAGGTGTGATAAAGCCAGTTACCGATAAAATTTTATCTATTGTTAAAAGGCAGATAAGTATATCAAATGGAAATGAGCAATCTATTAAAAATGCTTTAAAAATAATTTTAAAGGACTATCTGGGAACACCATATGCCATGGAGAACAAATTAGGCAAACAGAATGTAGTATTATTTGCGGGGCCAACGGGTGTTGGAAAGACTACAACCCTTGCAAAGCTTGCAGCAAAACAAACTATAATAAACAAGCGTTCTGTTGCATTTATTACTGCTGATACATATAGGATTGCTGCTGTTGACCAGCTAAGAACCTATAGTGAGATTTTAGATGTTCCTTTAACTGTTATTTATGAACCAAGTGAAGTAAAGGATGCCATCGAAAAGTATTCAGATAAAGATTATATTTTCATTGATACCGCTGGAAGAAATCATAAAAATAAGGAATTGTTAACGGAATTAAAAAGTCTTATAGACTATGTTGAATCGCCGGATATATTTCTTCTTTTGAGTTTGACTACTTCCTATGATAACATTGAAGATATAGTAAAATCATATGAATTTTTAGAGGATTACAGCTTGATATTTACTAAAGCAGATGAGTCGTCAAGCTTAGGTAATATTCTTAATGCAAAATTTCTTACTTCTAAGCCCTTATCATATTTAACCATTGGACAAAGTGTTCCCGATGATATTGAAATTGTTGATATGGAAAATCTTGTCAATACGTTTGTAGGTGATTAATATGAATGATCAAGCCACTAACTTAAGAGAACTCATAAGCAGCTTTAGACAAAATAATAATAAGATAATTAAAATGAACCAAAAGCCGGAGACTGGTGCAAGGGTACTTGCTGTGACCAGTGGTAAAGGTGGAGTAGGAAAAACTAATTTTACTATTAATTTAGGTATTGCACTCAGTAAAAAAAATAAAAAAGTTACCATAATAGATGCAGATTTAGGACTTGGCAATGTGGATGTTGTCTTAGGTATGGTTCCAAGGTTTACTTTGGCTAATGTAATGAGAGGAGAAGCCAGTATACTTGATATAATTAATAAGGGGCCTAATGGGATCAATATCATATCAGGAGGTTCAGGAATAAATGATTTAATTGATTTGTCTAGGGAAGAGATCGATAATCTAATATCTAACTTTTATTTACTTAATGAGATTTCCGACTATATATTAATAGATACGGGGGCTGGCATAAATAGTTCTGTTGTATCTTTTATAGAAGCATCCGATGAGGTTGTTATAGTTATAACTCCCGAGCCTACTTCTATCACAGATGCATATGCACTAATTAAAAATATCAGAAGAAGTAATAAATCCGTTAAATTGATGGTCAATCGCATCGAGTCAAGTAAAGAAGGCTATGAGGTGTATAATAAGATAAACTCAGCTACTAAAAGATTTTTAGATTTTGAGGTAGAAAACCTAGGCTTTATATATGAAGATTCAGCCGTAAGGAAATCAGTTAGAGAACAAAAACCCTTTATCCTAAAGTTTCCTAATTCTGTTGCGAGTAAGGGAATTGATCTTATAGCATATAATCTGATTAATAAGAAAAATGAGGTAAAAAATGTAAATAGCTTTAAGCGTTTTGTTAATAATCTATTCAATAAAATTTAGTTTTACAGAAATTAAGGAGGACTTCTTTTGGAAAAGAAAATTACTAATTTGTTAAATATCGGTGATAACATTGAAATAGAAATTGAAAAAGGTAGTTCTTTTCTAAAGATGAAAAGTGATATAGTAAAGGTTTTAAATGACAGTATCATAAGTATATCTGCTCCGATTCACAAAGGAACGATTTATCCTATATCGGTTGGAAGCAATGTGACTATTGTTTTTAATAAGGATAGTAAAGGGAAATTCTATTTTATAGGTGAAATTATTGATAGGAAGAAAAAGGGGAATTTAACAGTATTATTTGTTAAGAAGCACAGTGATATAAGGCATTTTCAAAGGAGAGACTTTTACAGACTGAGTATTCTTCTGAATATAAATTTGGAAATAATTGAAAATGGGGTTACTGTAAAAACCGTGCCAGCTATAAGTAAAGATATAAGTGGTGGTGGACTAAGAATAATTACTAAAGAAAAAATACAAAAGCATACTGCTGTTAAATGTATTATATACATTGATGATGAAGCCATAGAGGCCCTTGGAAAAATTGTGAGATGCGATCCAATGCCGGATTCCATATTAAAGTATGATGTAGGAGTTTCATTTACATCTATTGATGAAAAAAATCGTTCAAAAATAATTTCATTTGTCTTTGATAGCCAAAGAAAAATAATTAAAAAGGGGTTGATATAGATGTCTAGAATAAAGGTTCTTGTAGTAGATGATTCGGCTTTTATGAGGAGGATACTTTCAGATATTATAAATTCCCATCCTGATATCGAGGTTATTGATACAGCTAGAAATGGAGAAGATGCATTAGTTAAGATAGAAAAGCTAAAACCTGATGTTGTAACCCTAGATGTTGAAATGCCAAAGATGGATGGATTGGATGCACTTCAAAAAATAATGGAAAATTGCCCGGTCCCAGTATTGATGCTAAGTAGTTTAACTAAAAAAGGTGCTGATGAGACTATTAAGGCACTACAATTTGGGGCAGTGGATTTTATAGCTAAGCCAAGTAATATATTTAAAATAAATGTGGAAGATATGAGAAAGCATTTACTTGATAAAATCATTGTTGCTTCAAAGGTAAAGTTTAGAAAAAAAGTTCTTTTAAATACTTCACCTCGTGGGGAAATAAGGAAGACATATCCAAGAAAAACTAGGGATTTGGGTGTGAAAAAAACCACTTTTAAAAAAGTTGTAGCCATCGGTACATCTACAGGAGGTCCAAGAGCATTACAAAACCTTTTACCAAGTATACCAAAGGATATAGATGCAGCAATTGTCATTGTACAGCATATGCCCTCAGGATTCACAAAATCCTTAGCAAATAGACTGGACTCAATATGTGAAATAAGTGTTAAGGAAGCAGAGCATAATGATATACTTCTCCCAGGTCATGCTTATATTGCACAGGGTGGCCATCATATGGTTGTTGTTAAAGAGAATAATCAACTTAAAATACACCTAGATGGTGGCCCAACAGTATCGGGTCATAGACCATCGGTTGATGTATTAATGGGTTCCATAGCTGATACAGGAATTAGAAATGTTATTGGCGTTATTCTTACTGGAATGGGTGCTGATGGGGCTCAGGGGCTTAAAAAGTTAAAGGAGAATTCAGCATACATAATTGCTCAAGATGAAGAAAGTTGTGTTGTTTTTGGAATGCCTAAGTCAACAATAAAGCTTGGAATCGTTGACAAGGTATTACCAATTTATGATATTAGTGATGAAATAACAAAAGCAGTGGAGGGGTAGAATATGGATATGAATATGAATCAGTATCTTGACATTTTTATTGAAGAGTCTAAGGAACATCTTCAAAACATGAATCAATTGCTTCTGAAGCTAGAAGCTGCTACCGATGACCTAAGTCTTTTAAATGAAATATTTAGAATTGCCCATACCCTAAAGGGAATGTCTGGAACAATGGGATATGTAAGAATGGCAAACTTAACCCATGAGATGGAAAATGTTCTTCAGTCCATTAGGAATAAAGAAATTGAAGTGAATGAGTATATTATTGACGTATTATTTGAATGCTTTGATACCCTTGAGGAATATGTTAATGAGCTAACTAAAAATGGTGTTGAAGGAGATCTTGACCCTAAACCATTGATACAAAAACTAACTGGAATTATGAATCATGATGATCCAGTACAAATCGAGGTTGAAGAAAGTATAGAAGAAGATCATAATAATACTGAAGCAGAATTTACAATTGATATTGAAGAAATCACATCTAATGTTATAGGTAAGGCAAGCAAGAGTGGCTTTAACTCCTTTAAGATCAAGGTTGTTTTGAATTCCGATTGTATGTTGAAAGCAGCTAGAGCCTTTATTGTATTTAATACCATGGAAAAATTCGGTGAGATCATAAAATCTAGACCTAGTGCAGAGGAAATAGAGGATGAAAAGTTTAATGACTTCTTTGAGATCATCTATATTACTAAATTAGATGGTTTGACAGTTAAAAATGAGATACAAAACATATCGGAAATAGAAGAAGTAATAGTAGAAAAAATTCAAAACCAAAGGGATATTAATACTAGCAATGAGGACAAGTCAGTTGAAAAGAAAGAAAAGACTAATACAAAGAATCAATCACCTAATAATGTTAGGCCAAATCAGACTAAATCGAGAACAACAAAAACTTCTAAAACCGTAAGGGTAGATATTGATCGTTTGGATAACTTAATGAATCTTGTAAGTGAATTGATTATTATAAAGACTAGATTAGAAGATATAGAGGATTCAAAGGTAAATGCAAATATGAATGAAGCCGTTGAATACCTTGAAAGAATAACCACTAGTCTACATGATGCAGTTATGAAGGTAAGAATGGTTCCTATTGAAAGAGTATTCAATAGATTCCCGAGAATGGTTCGTGATTTAACTAAAGGATTAGGTAAAGAAATAAATCTATTTATGACGGGTGAAGAAACAGAGGTAGATAGAACTGTAATTGATGAAATAGGAGATCCATTGATACATTTATTAAGGAATTCTATTGATCATGGTATAGAAGAGCCTATGGAGAGGGAAAAATTAGAGAAGCCTAAGGCTGGTAATGTATATTTAAGGGCATACCCAGATGGAAATACTGTTGTAATAGAAGTAGAGGATGATGGTAAAGGAATTTCCATAGAGAAGGTAAAGGATAAGGCTATGTCAAAGGGCATAATATCCCAAGAAGCCGTTGCTAATATGAATAATCAGGAGATAATAAATCTTTTATTTAAGCCTGGATTTAGTACGGCAGAAAAAATCTCTGACATCTCGGGAAGAGGAGTTGGACTTGATGTAGTTAAAACAAAAATTGAATCCCTAGGTGGATTAGTTGAGGTTCATTCAGAAGCAAAGAAGGGTTCTAAGTTTGTTATCAGATTACCGCTGACCTTAGCAATTATACAAGCTTTAATGGTTACAATAGGTGAAGAAAAATATGCACTTCCATTGAATTCAATTAAGGAAATAGCAACAATAAAGTCAAATACTATAAGAAAAGTACATAATCAAGAAGTTGTTCTATTTAGAAATAGTACCCTACCAATACTAAGAATGAATAATATTCTTCAAGTTGATACTGCTTCACAGGATAAAGAGGAAATGATAATTGTAGTTGTGAAGAAGGGCGACAGAACGGCTGGGCTTGTGGTGGATAACTTAATAGGTCAACAAGAGGTCGTAATAAAATCCCTAGGGAAATACTTATCGGGAATAAAAGTTATAGCTGGAGCTACAATCTTAGGAAATGGGCAAATAGCTTTAATAGTAGATCCAAATTCATTATTCTAAAATGTATAGAAATTGACTAAGAAGATTGTTCAATAAGTCATCGTAAAAGGAGGAAGCGTATGTCTATTCAAGAATATGTTCTTTTTAAATTGGATAACGAATACTATGGCATTGATATTCACAATGTAGAGACCATAGAAAAGGTTATGCCAATAACCCGTGTACCTTACACAAAAAAATTTATAAAAGGTGTTGTAAATTTAAGGGGTAACGTTGTACCTGTAATTGATTTGAGAAAAAGATTTGAACTTGCGGATAAAGAATATGACGAGAATTCAAGAATAATCATCGTTAAATTAGATGAAATAACAGTTGGAATGATCGTAGACTCTTCGTCGGAAGTTATCCAATTATCGGAAGAAGATGTTGAAGAAGCTCCATCCCTTAAGGGCAATAGTGAAGAAAACTTTGTTAAATGTATTGGGAAGAAAAATGAACGCATTATTATGATTATCGACCTTCAAAAGATACTAGATATAAATGATATTGAAAAGGACATATAGAAATTAAAATAAAATTATTGAATTTTATATGTCTGAAAAACTTTAAGATCGAGTATTTAGATATGCATAGATTAAGATTTAACCTAAACTCTCTATAGGGATTTTAGTATAGACTTTAACTTATACAAGTCCAAAATGCCCAAAGCCATCGCATACTTGTCCATGTATAAATTAAATTATACTATGAAAACCCTATATATAATTAATGAGGAGTGCTAATATGAATAATTATCTAAATAATATGGATGCATTAGTTCTTGACATATTGAAAGAGGTTGGTAATATAGGAGCTGGTAATGCTACTACAGCCTTAGCTAAAATGCTAAATAAAAAGATTGACATGACAGTTCCTAAAGTTAATATCCTAGATTTTTCAGATGTAGCAGATTTGATTGGTGGAGCAGAAACTCTAGTTTGCAGTATTTTCTTTGAAATAGAAGGAGATTTAAATGGAAGTATAATGTTTCTTTTAGAGATTGAATCGTCAAAAACCTTAATTAATTTACTGATGAATGGATATGAGCTAAATGAAATTGACGATTTTGCAAAATCGGCATTAAAGGAAATAGGCAATATTCTTTCTGGGGCCTATGTTTCATCGTTATCGGGTTTGACAGGATTGAATATGAAAATATCTATTCCATCACTAGCTATTGATATGGCCGGGGCAATACTCAGTGTACCTGCTATTGAATTTGGGCAAGTTAGTGATAAAATACTTATAATTGAGACAGCATTTATGGAAGGTCATGATAATGTTAGAGGCTTTTTCTTTCTGGTTCCGGATTATGATTCATATGACGTATTATTAAATAGCTTAGGAGTACCGAGCGATGGGTGATTTAGTAAAGGTTGGAATGGCTGATTTAAAAACAACAAAATCACCGGGAATATTGACGACATTGGGACTAGGTTCTTGTGTTGGGATTTGCCTCTATGACCCTGTAGTAAAAGTATCTGGAATGGCCCATATAATGCTTCCAAGTAGTAAAAGTATTAGGAATAATAGTAATTTATATAAATTTGCCGACACTGGAATAGATTTACTTATTAAAGAGATGGTAAAAAAAGGTGCTGTAAAACATCGTCTTATCAGTAAAATAGCAGGCGGTGCCCAAATGTTTTCTTTTGCTAGCAAAAGCGATATAATGAAAATTGGTGAAAGAAATGTTATTGCAGTTAAGAAGTTATTGAAAACCTACGGTATACCTATTAAAGCTGAAGATACAGGTGGTAGTTATGGAAGAACAATAGAATTCCATTCCTTAAACGGTAAGCTCACGGTTAAGACAATTGGTCATGGTATCAAGGAATTTTAGTAAAAGTATTACTTTAGATTTTGATGAGGGCTTCTACATTTTTATTTTGAAAATTTATTAACCCTTAATGTTGGTTGTCTTTAGTAATTTTTAAAGCTGGTGATTATACAATTTGTTTTATGTATATTAATCTAGGGAGAAGGATATAGTTTATGGCTAATATAGAATTATTAAAAGCATATAAAAAAAATAAATCTAAGGAAATAAAAGATAGGCTAATAGTTGAAAACATTGAGCTTGTAAAAATTATATCAGGCAGACTATATCATTCATATAATTCAAATGTAGAATATGACGATATTGTTAGCTATGGTATTTTAGGATTGATTGATGCAATAGAAAAATTTGACCCTGATAAGAATGTGAAATTTGAGACCTATGCCAACTTTCGTATTAGAGGATCTATTATTGACCATTTAAGAAGTTTGGATTGGGTACCAAGATCTACCAGACAAAAATATAGAAAGTTTGAAGAGGCCATGTCAAAGCTTCAAAGTAGCTATGGTTTGAATATTGATGATGATATTCTAGCCAATGAGCTTAATATGTCATTAGAAGAGTTGAAGATATTTCTTTCAGAGGTTTCTATTTTTTCTGTTGTATCCCTTGATGATAAGATGTCTGAGAATAGTAATTTTAACATTATCTCCGAGGATTTTGAGACTAGGCCTGAATCTAATTATTTAAAAAATGAAACAAAGAAGATTTTGAATATGACAATAGAGAAATTGCCTGAAAGAGAAAAAATGATTATAAAGCTTTATTATTTTTCTGAACTAACTTATAAAGAGATTTCAAAGATATTAAATATCTCTGAATCAAGGGTCTCTCAGCTTCATACAAAATGTATTGTGAAATTAAAAAATTGTTTAAATAATATATATGCGTAAAGTGGGTGGGGGAATGGATAATTATGTTGATAGAGGTAAGAAGGAAATTTTTGATGGAGATTTGAAGAATGAAAAATCTATAGATATAAATATCAGTTTATCAAACGATTATTATGAAGCTTATATAACCATTGTATCTGGTGATGAAGAAATTTCTATCGATAAAAATGATATATTGAATGCACTAAAGGAAAGTAATGTTACTTTTGGAATAAAAAATGATGTAGTAGATGAGATAGTTCTTAATCCCTATAATATTTATGAAGTACCTATTGCTAAGGGAGAAAGGCATGTAAATGGAATAGATGGAAGAATTGAATATTATTTTGATTTGAAAAAAAAGATAAAACCAAAGCATCTGGAGGATGGAAAAGTTGATCATAAGGAATTAAATTTTATACAACAAGCTAAAAAAGGAGAAGTACTAGCTAAGAAGATATTACCAACAGAATCAAGGGATGGTCAAACGGTGACCAATAGAACTATAAGGGCAAAGAAGGGCAAGCTTTTTAACTTTAAAAAGGGTAAAAACGTGGTTGAATCTGAAGATGGAATATCTTTAATAGCTAATGCCAATGGTGAGATAAAGGCTGAAGATGGGAAAATTAGCGTAATTAAAGTCCTTGAAATTAATCAAAACGTAGGTGTTGCTACGGGAAATATTAGATTTGAAGGAAAGGTCTTAGTGAAGGGTAATGTAGAAAGTGGATACATTATTCGATCAGGAGAGGATGTAGAGGTAGAAGGTATAGTTGAAGGAGCAGAAATCATAGCAAAAAATATCATTATTCACAAAGGCATTCATAACAATGCTAAGCTTGTCTCAGAGGGTAATATAATCTCTAATTTCATGGAAAATTGCCATGCTGAAGCCGAGGGAGATATAATTTGTGATGCTTTAATTCATTGCCATATAAAGTGTATGGGAAAGATTATAGCTGCTAAGAAAAAGGGACTAATATTAGGTGGCGATATATATGTAAGAGAAGAAGTCATAGCCAAGACTATCGGAAGCCAAATAGGTTCTATTACTAAAATTAAATTAGGTATTGATGAAAACTTGCTTATAGATATAAAAAATACAAAGACATCAATTGAAGAGAAAAAGATAAGCCTGGGAAAGGTTAATCAAGCAATTGAGGTTCTACAGATTAAAAAAAATCAAGACTCTAAAAAGAAGATTTTCTTAAATAAATATTTAAAGACAAGGGAGCAATGCACTAAGGAGCTTAAAATGCTTGACCAGCATATTAAGACCTTATATTCTGTAATTGAAGCTTTAAGGCATAGCAAGGTAAGCAGTGAAGAAATTCATCCTGGAACCAATATTAGAATCAATAATTCACATTATATAGTTAAAAATATATTGAGTAATGTTACTTTGTTAAAGGAAAATGGTGAAATAGTAATTGCTCCTAATTTGAGAAGGAGTTGATAATATGTCTATTAGACCTATTGATATGCAGGTTCTCATGCCAAAATCACAGAATGTTTCGAAAATAAATCAAAATATGGTGAATAGAAGTGAGAATCTTTTACAGCAGGCCCAGATGAAAAATAAAAAGGTTGAAGAAAAGAAATTAAAAAAGGTTAATACAAAGGACAAAAAAGAGAACCCACAGGTTAGAAGCAATAATGATAATGAAGACAAAGTTAAATGCATTTACAGTGAAGACAAAAAATCTAAAAAAAATAATGATTCTAAAATAGATATAAAAGTATAATGGGGTGTAGAATGTTAAGTTGGATATTTTTAGTAATTGGTATACTGATTATTTTATTATCAGCCATAATCATTAAGATTAAATCTAAGGTTGAAAATTCAACTGAAGAAATATATCATAGCACTGATGATGAGCTATCCTTGACCTTAGATTCCCTAGAAAGTGTTATTGATGAAATAAATATTACGTTTAACAATACGATTGATGAAATAGAAAAGAAATATAATATGCTTGAAACAAAAATAGAACAAGTAAATATAAAGGCAACAGAAAGTCGAGAAATAAGCTTTAAAAATGAGAATATAATAGAAGCAAACCATGAAAATGAAAATAATAATAAAAATAAAATAGATGATAAAGCAAGTTTAGATAAAGAGCAAAGTATTGATAAAAAAAGCTCTGAAATTAAAGAACTCAAAAATAAAGGAATGAGCATTCCTCAGATTGCTAGAACACTTAACATTGGTATAGGAGAAGTAATGCTAATCATTAATCTAAACAAAAGTTGATTGAGCAAATTGCATAATTACTTTCTACAAAAACCATCTACTACTTAATGATGATGTTAGCATATGAAATTTTGCAAAGTAAGAGTTATGCAATTTCCTTGATTAAATGGTTATATATATTTTTTTTGGTTATAATAAACTTTGAGTGTTATTTTTCCGTAGTATAGAGGAATTTTTTATATTTTTCTTGCACAATCAATATCTTATATGTTATACTACTTAAGGTAATAAATACGCACGTCTCGAAATTCTTAAATTGGTGCCAAGTTGATGGTTCTTTAAGGAAATGACCGAGACGGAGGAAAAAACCATGGAGGTGTAATTAATGGGTGTAATTTCAATGAAGCAATTACTTGAAGCAGGGGTTCACTTTGGACATCAAACAAGAAGATGGAATCCTAAAATGGCTGAGTACATCTTTACAGAAAGAAATGGTATTTATATCATTGATTTACAAAAAACTGTTAAAAAGATGGATGCGGCATATGAGTTTGTTAAGAGTTTAGCTGCTGAAGGAAAGAAGATTCTTTTCGTAGGTACAAAAAAACAAGCTCAAGAAGCAGTTGAAAAGGAAGCAAAAAGATGTGGAATGTTCTATGTTAATCAAAGATGGTTAGGTGGAATGTTAACGAACTATCAAACTATAAAGAAAAGAATTGATAGACTAGTAGAACTTGAAACTATGGAAGAGAATGGAACTTTCAATGTTCTTCCTAAAAAAGAAGTAATTAAGCTTAGAAATGAAAAAGAAAAATTAGAAAAATTCTTAAATGGTATTAAGACTATGAATGGTATTCCAGATGCTTTATTTATAGTAGATCCAAGAAAAGAAAGAATCGCTATTAAAGAAGCTCAAATATTAGGTTTACCAATAATATCTATTGTTGATACAAATTGTGATCCTGATGAAGTGGATTATGTTATACCGGGTAACGATGATGCGATAAGAGCAGTTAAATTAATAACTGGTAAAATTGCTGAAGCTGTTATTGAAGGTAGACAAGGCGAGGAATTTGATACAGAGGAAGAGACTCAAGAAGCTCCAAAAGAAGTAGTAGCAGAATAAAAAATAAAATATAAATTTTAACTTTAATGGTAAGGGCATTAAGGGAAAACTCTCCCTTACTACTCTTACCTTTTATTATAGTTATAGTGTAAAGAGGAGGAATTAAAATGGCAGTAACTGCTTCAATGGTAAAGGAACTAAGAGAAAAAACTAGTGCAGGTATGTTAGATTGTAAAAAGGCTCTTGTTGAGGCCGATGGTGATATGGAAAAGGCTGTTGAGTTACTAAGAGAAAAGGGTTTAGCTAAAGTAGCTAAGAAGGCTGGTAGAATAGCAGCAGAAGGTATAGTTTCATCATACATACATGGCGGCAGAATCGGTGTTATAGTAGAAGTAAACAGTGAAACTGATTTCGTTGCTAAAAACGAAGAGTTCCAAACTTTTGGTAAAGATGTAGCGATGCAAGTAGCTGCTTCAAATCCATTATACGTAAGTCGTGAAGAAGTACCTGCTGAGGTAATTGAAAAAGAAAAAGAAATTCTTAGACATCAAGCTTTAAATGAAGGAAAGCCAGAGAAAATAGTTGACAAAATGGTTGTAGGAAGAATTGAAAAGTATTATAAAGAAGTTTGTCTTTTAGAGCAACCATTCATTAAAAACCCTGATATTACTATTCAAGAACTATTAAACGAAAAAATAGCAAAAATCGGTGAAAACCTTAATATCAGAAGATTTGCAAGATTTGAAGTTGGAGAAGGTATTGAGAAGAAAGAAGAAAATTTTGCTGAAGAAGTTGCTAAGCAAATGCAAAATAAATAGTTGTATTAATAACTTATAATTTAGGAAAACTAAAAATAGAGAGCACTATTGTGTTCTCTTTTTTATAACACATAGAAAAGTTTATTGTGATTTATATATATAGAAGGTATTTTATTATTTTTGTAGAATTAATAGAACGGAGGGTAAATGCTGTGAGGCCCAAATATAAGAGAGTCATATTAAAAATAAGTGGTGAAGCATTAGCAGGTGAGAAGGGGTTTGGCATTAATCAAGAAGTAATCGATTCTATTGCTGAGCAAGTTAAAGAAGTAATTGAATTAGGTGTGGAAGTTGCTGTCGTTGTTGGTGGAGGCAATTTTTGGAGAGGTAGAAGTAGTGAAGGTATGGATCGCACTACAGCCGATTATATGGGAATGTTAGCTACAGTAATCAATTCCTTGGCCTTACAGGATTCTTTAGAGAATATTGGCATATTAACTAGAGTTCAAACAGCTATTGAGATGAGGCAAATTGCTGAACCATATATAAGAAGAAGAGCTGTTAGACATTTAGAAAAGGGTAGAGTGATAATATTTGCTGCGGGAACTGGAAATCCTTATTTTTCTACGGATACTACTGCATCACTGAGAGCTGCAGAAATAGAAGCGGAAGTAATATTACTTGCTAAAAAGGTAGATGGTGTATATGATAGTGATCCAGTTGAAAACCCAAATGCAAAAAAATTCGATGAACTTACTTATATTGAAGTTTTAAATAGAGGGTTAAAGGTTATGGATTCTACTGCTACTTCTCTATGTATGGATAATAAAATCCCTATAATAGTATTTAGTCTTAAAAACCCTGAAAATATTAAAAGGGTTATATTAGGAGAAAGAATTGGTACTTATGTAAAGGAGGAGGATTTATGTTAGAGGTTCATAAGAGTTTTGAGGAAAAAATGAAAAAATCAATTGTAGTGCTTAAAGAAGAGTTACATAGTATAAGAGCTGGTAGAGCTAATCCATCATTACTTGACAGAATTAATGTTAATTATTATGGATCAGAGACTCCGTTAAAGCAAATTGCAGGTATCAGTGCCCCAGAACCTAGGCTATTGGTTATTCAGCCATATGATTCGAATGCTATAGCAGATATTGAAAAAGCCATTATGCAATCTGACTTAGGGATAAACCCTTCAAATGATGGTAAGGTTATTCGCCTTGCTATACCCATGTTAACTGAGGAGAGAAGAAAAGATCTTCAAAAGGTAGTTAAAAAATCCGGTGAGGAAATAAAAGTAGCTATTCGTAATGAACGTAGAGATGCCAATGACAAGCTAAAGAAAATGCAAAAAAGTAATGAACTTACTGAAGACGATTTAAAGAAAGCAGAGGATGAAGTTCAAAAGCTAACGGATAAATACATTAAGGATGTTGAAGAACTAATATCTAAAAAAGAAGCGGAAATTTTGGAGGTATAGATTAAATGAAGATACCTGATTTAGTAGGTATTGGTTTAGAAGATGCTTCTAAAATATTAGAAGATTTCAAAAAAGATTATCAAGTATCTATAAGGGAAACTTTATCGCCATTTTTAAAGAGCGAACATAAAAATAATGAATGTAGAGTTGTAAGACAGCAGGTTTTTGACAATACTATTATAATAACGGTTAGCTATTTTTAGCCCTCCTTACATGGAGGGTTAAATGTTTTAGCGTCTCGGAGGGTTTAAAGCACATGCTAAAGAAGATAATAAAGGGTAGTATAAGTGATAAAACAGAGAAGATGGGTTTACCTAGACATATAGCGATTATTATGGATGGAAATGGTAGGTGGGCAAAGAAAAGAAACCTACCTAGAATTTCTGGTCATAAAGCTGGAGTAGAAGCCTTAAGGGATATTATAGAAACATCTTCAAATATGGACATTGAGTATTTGACGTTGTATGCTTTTTCTACGGAAAATTGGAAGAGGCCTCCCAAAGAAGTTAATGGACTTATGGAGCTTCTTGTTATATATCTACGAAAAGAAATAGGCGAACTACACAGTAATAATGTAAGGATAAATATAATCGGAGATGTTTTAAAATTACCTAAAAAAGCAATAATAGAAATTGAGAAAGCTACAAAAATGACAGAAGAAAATACAGGGCTTACTGTAAATATAGCTTTAAATTATGGTGGTAAATCAGATATAATCAATGCCGTAAAGAATATCACAAAGGCTGTTTTAGATAATGATCTTAAAATGGAAGATATAGACGAAAGTATTTTTTCGGCGTATCTATATACTAGAAATATACCGGACCCGGACTTGCTTATAAGAACAAGTGGTGAGCAAAGAATAAGTAATTTTCTTTTATGGCAAATAGCCTACAGCGAATTTTGGTTTACTGATGTGTATTGGCCTGACTTCACATCAGAACATTTAATACAAGCTATTGAAGATTTTAAGCAAAGAAAAAGAAGGTTTGGTGGCATTAAATAAGGTATCAGTAAAGTTATATGCATATTTTATTTCAAAATTGATACTATTAATTGAGCAAATTGCATAATTACAATTTTCAAAAACTTACTACTACATATAGTCTTAAATGCCCTAGAGTTATATCCCGGTTATTATGGAACTTAGCCAAATTAGAATTATGCAATTTCCTCAATTATGCAAGTTTTTGATTCAAAGCTGATATCTATGGGATGGTGAATTTATGCTAAAGAGAATACTATCAGGTGCTATAGGGGTACCTCTTCTTATTTTTATCGTAATGAGTGGTGGAATGGTTTTAAAATTATCAACTCTTGTAGTTGTATTAATAGCTCTTAAAGAATTTTATCATTCCTTTAACCAGATAGAAATATATCCCCTAAGCTACTTAGGATATATATTTACAATATTTATGTATTTCACAGTTTCAAGTTTTTATGTGAATTTCACTTTTTTATTGATAACCTTTGCGGTGTTATTGATCTTTCTGTTCAATAAAAAGGTTGCACTTACTGATATTTCCATAACGTTATTAGGATTTCTATACATATCATATTTCTTATTACATATTATTTTAACATCGACACTAGATTCAAATATGTTAATATGGTTCATTTTTATTATAGCTTGGTCGGCGGATACTTCAGCCTATTTTGCTGGAAACTTTTTTGGAACAAAGATTTTTGGACCTAAGAAACTATTTCCAGAGGTTAGTCCTAAAAAAACTATTGAAGGTTTTGTTGGTGGAATATTGGGGAGTACTTTAGCTTCATTTATCTTCTCCTATTTATTCCTACCGGACTTCTTAGTCCATTCTACAATTTTGGGGTTTTTAGGTAGCTTTATTTCTCAAACAGGAGATTTAGTTGCCTCAAAAATAAAACGAACTGTTGGAATAAAGGACTTTGGCAATGTGATGCCTGGACATGGTGGAATACTCGATAGATTCGATAGTATACTATTAATAGCACCGATTGTATATTACTATACACTATTTTTCTTTAAGTAAAATAACTAAGGCATATTTCTTTCATATGCCTAATATCGTAGGATGCTGGGGGATTAACGTATGAAGAATATAACTATTTTAGGATCGACTGGTTCAATTGGTACACAAACTCTAGATGTGATTAGAAATTATCCCGATGCATTTAAGATAATAGCTATAAGTGGTAATAATAATATTGATTTATTACTGAAACAAATTCAGGAGTTTAAACCAGAATATGTGGCTGTATACGATGAGAATAATGCTAAAGAATTAAAAAGTAGAGTCGTTAATTCAAATGTTAAGATATTATGTGGAATTGATGGACTAAATGAGATATCCACTCTTAGCAAAGTTGATATAGTTGTTACATCCGTGGTTGGCAATATAGGACTTGTTCCAACCCTTATGGCTATTAAAGCTGGTAAAACCATTGCCCTTGCAAATAAAGAAACCTTGGTTACGGCCGGTGAGCTAGTAATGAAGGAAGCTGAGTTAAGGGGTGTAGATATACTACCTGTGGATAGTGAACATAGTGCTATTTTCCAATGCTTGCAGGGTGCTAAGGATAAAGAAGTTAAAAGGATCATATTAACGGCTTCTGGAGGTCCATTTAGAGGCCTAAAAAAAGAACAGCTTTCCGACGCTGTGGCTAGGGATGCTCTGAAACATCCCAACTGGTCAATGGGAAGAAAAATATCTATAGATTCGGCAACCTTAATGAATAAGGGACTTGAAGTTATAGAGGCGAAGTGGTTATTTGACCTTGAGGTGGAACAAATTGACGTAGTAATACATCCTCAAAGTGTCATTCATTCTATGGTAGAATTCATAGATAATTCAGTTTTAGCTCAGCTTGGTATTCCAGACATGAGAATCCCAATACAGTATGCACTTACATATCCAGAAAGAGTCAAGTCCTATTCTAAAGGTTTAAATTTTGAAAAGTATAACAAGCTGACCTTTGAAAAACCTGATATGGATACTTTTCCATGTCTTCCTTTAGCTTATGAGGCTATACGTGCCGGGGGAACCATGCCCACGGTATTAAATGCTGCTAATGAAGAGCTTGTAATGCAGTACCTAAACAATAAAATTAGTTTCTATGATATACCCGATAGAATAGAAAAAGCAATGAAGAATCATTATTTAATAAATAAACCTGATTTAAATGATATAATTGAGACAGATAAAAACACTAGAGAATATATAAATAAATCTTTCTAAGGTGGGATTGTATGTATACTATTATTTCAATTATTAGTTTTATCTTTGTGTTTGGGCTACTAGTATTTTTCCATGAATTTGGTCATTTTGCTGTGGCGAAATTGAATAACATTAAAGTCCATAAGTTTGCACTGGGCATGGGACCTAAGCTATTAAGCTATCAAGGCAGGGAAACAGAATATTCTTTAAGGATTTTACCTATTGGGGGATATGTACACATGGAAGGAGAAGATGAAGTTTCAGATGATGAAAGGAGCTTTTCATCTAAAACTCCATTACAAAGAATGGCAGTCTTAGCAGCTGGACCCATCATGAATATAGTGCTGGCTGTAATACTACTTACCATAATTGCATTTAATTTTGGTGCCCCAGTTAATACAATAGATAAAATAACAGAGGATTCTCCTGCGGAAATAGTTGGTTTAAAAGCAGGAGATGAGATTATAAAAATAAACGAAGTCGACATAAACAGCTGGGATGATATAGTTGAAACCATAGGTGAAAATGAGGATAGGATTTTAAAAGTAAATGTATTAAGAAATGGGGAAAAGCTATCCTTTGATATAACACCTAAGCTGGACAAAAAAACTAATAGATACCTTATAGGTATTACACCGGCTATGGAAAAGTCTGTAATAAAGTCGGTTAAATCAGCTGTAGGAAATGTTTTTCTAGTTATGAAGCAGATATTTGAATTTCTCTTTAACTTTTTAAGGGGGCAAGGATCTGCTGAGGATGTTGTTGGACCCATTGGGATGTTCCATTATGTAGGGGAAGCAGCCAGCATTAGCATATTTTCTTTATTATCCTTGGCTGCGGTGATCTCGATAAATTTAGCTATCATAAATATTCTTCCCTTTCCGGCCCTTGATGGAGGCAGAATAATATTTGCTATAATTGAGATGATTAAAGGAAGTCCTGTTGATCCTGAAAAAGAGGGCTTTGTTCATATGATTGGCTTCGTTGTTTTGATTGCTTTGATGGTACTGGTCGTATATAAGGACATAATAAGATTTAATCTGCTTTAGGCGGTGATGAAGTGAACATAAATAGAAGAAGAACTAAAAAAGTTAGATGTGGAAACCTATATATAGGAGGTAATTCTCCGGTTTCTATACAGTCTATGACCAATACTGATACAAGGGATATTAATAAAACTATCTATCAGATAAAGGGCTTGGAAGAAACAGGTTGTGAAATAGTTAGAATTGCCATTCCCGATATGGAAGCAGCTATGGCGGTGTCACAAATAAAGAAAAGCATATCCATACCCTTAGTAGCAGACATACACTTCGATTATCGATTGGCACTCAAATGTATGGAGAATGGTATAGATAAATTAAGAATAAATCCCGGTAATATTGGTGATATAGAAAGGGTTAAGAAAATAGTTTGGGAGGCTAAGTCTAGAGAAATACCTATTCGTATAGGCGTGAATGCAGGTTCTCTTGAAAAAAGTGTTATCCAAAAATATGGGGTCACTCCTAGGGCGTTAGTAGAGAGTGCTATGGAGCATGTAAATATTTTAGAAGCCTTGGACTTTGATAAAACTATTATTTCCCTTAAGGCATCGGATGTAAAATTAACCCTTGATGCATATAAGCTTCTAGTTGAAAGGGTTGATTATCCCCTTCATATAGGAATAACTGAGGCGGGAACTGTTTGGCGAGGAACAATAAAATCTTCAATCGGTATTGGGGCATTATTATTAAATGGTGTAGGTGATACATTGAGAGTTTCCTTAACGGGAGATCCCATAGAAGAAGTAAAAGTAGCTAAAGAAATATTACAATCATTAGATATTCGAAATTTTGGTATAAATTTCATATCTTGTCCTACCTGTGGAAGAACTCAAATCGATTTAGTACAGTTGACTAAAGAAATAGAAAAGAACCTAAGTCATGTAAAACTTCCTATAACAGTTGCGGTTATGGGTTGTGCAGTTAATGGACCCGGCGAAGCAAGGGAAGCTGATTTAGGTATAGCTGGAGGAAAGGGCTCCGCACTTCTCTTTAAAAAAGGAAAAATAATTAGAAAAGTTTCAGAGAATGAAATAATAGATGCTGTTTTAGAAGAAGTAAAGAAAATAGCCAAAGGGGAGTAAAGTACCCTTAGAAGTTCTAAGTTCTAAGTTCAAAGTTCTAAGTATTTGTGGGTCATTCTATTTTGTCTGTGAAAGATAAAAAACCCAAAAGCTATGACCTAAACCTTAGAGCTTAGAACTTATCACTTAGAACTTTTATATGGGGGGTAAATAAATGAATCAAAATACAGCATATGATAACTTGAAAAGCTTTCTTAATAACCAATCAAATATTTACCTTGAATCAATAAAATACAATACTGACTTAAAAATTATCAGTTTAACATTAGTTCCTAGTCAAATTATCTATAAAGAAAGCCTTTCTAATCTTAAGAAAGATATAAATAAGAAATTACCATTTGTTAAAGATGTTTCAATAAATACAATGTACAAATCTTTGCCCGATGATATGGAAAAACTTATACTAGATTATTGGGATAATATAATATATGAGATTAAAATGAAGAGCCCATCTATGTTAGGATGGCTTAAAAATTGTAAAAGAAGCTATGATGATTCAAGATCGACATTAGAAATATGTATAGGAAATGCTGTTGGTCTAGAAAATCTCAATCTTAAAAAATGTCATAGACTAATAGAGGATATATATAGAACTGATATCAATAAAAATGTGAAGGTTGTACTTAAGAGAGATGAATGTGAGGATTCAGGTAATGACAACACGTATCTAAAGGAAAAGGAGAAGGAACTTAATTCAATATTAACAAAAATAATGTCAAGTAATCCTGCTCCAAAGGAAAACAAGAAAAACAGTAGGGTATCTAAATCAGAGAACCCAAACATACTTGGAAGAAAAATAAAAGGGGAAGTTGTCAGAATAAAGGGCTTATCTGAAGAGGATGGTATAGTTTGTATTGAAGGAAAGGTGTTTGACAAAGAAAGCAGAGAGCTTAGAAGTGGAAAGGTACTCTTAACCCTATCGGTTACAGACTATACATCATCAATAGGCGTAAAGATATTTGTTGAAAAAGATGATGCTAAGGAATTGGATGGAAATATTTCAAAGGGAAGCTATTATAGGATTAAAGGTGCTGTTAGATACGATACCTTTGAAAAAGAAGTAATAATTATGGCTAGGGATATCAATAAATCCTCTAGGGCAGATCAAGCAAGGATGGACAATAGTGAGGAAAAAAGGGTAGAACTCCATGCCCATACAAAGATGAGTTCCATGGATGGGATTTGTAATGCCGCTGATTTGATTAAAAGAGCTGCAGATTGGGGACATAAAGCCATAGCAATAACAGATCATGGTGTGGTTCAGGCCTATCCAGAGGCTATATCAGCTGGGAAAAAGCATGGTATTAAAATAATCTATGGAATAGAAGGCTACATAATGAACGATGGTTCTCCATTGGTTCAAAACAGCAATAACCAAAGCTTAGATGATACATATGTGGTTTTCGATATAGAAACAACAGGTCTTTCCTTTAAGCATGATAAAATAACGGAAATAGGAGCTGTAAAAGTTAAAAATGGAGAAATTATTGATAACTTTTCTGCTTTAATTAATCCGGAGATAAAAATACCCCAAAAAATAATTGAATTAACAGGCATTACCGATGATATGGTTAGGGATAAACCAACTATTGATAAGGTATTACCTCAATTTATAGAATTTATAGGAAATGACCCCGTAGTGGCCCATAATGCATCCTTTGATACCTCATTTATAAAAGAGAATTGCAGAAAACTCGTTCTTGATTTTGATAATACTGTTTTGGATACACTATCATTGAGTAGACTTTTGGTACCATCCCTAAAACGATATAAATTGAATGTATTGGCTAAGCACTTTAAAATTAGTCTTGAAAACCATCATCGTGCAGTTGATGATGCTAAGGCTACTGGTGAAATATTTATTAATTTATTGAAAATTTTAAAGGAAAAGAATATAAGTACCCTTGATGAAGTAAATACCCTTTTAAGTGATAAGGTTGATTATACTAAGCTTGATACATATCATATAAATATCTTGGTTAAGGATTATACGGGGTTAAAAAATCTCTACAAACTTGTCACCCATTCTCACCTAGAAACATTTTATAAAAGACCAAGAATACCTAAAAGTATGCTTAGGTCCATGAGGGAAGGTTTAATAATAGGTACTGCATGTGAGGCGGGAGAGCTATATAGGGCAATAGTAAATAATAAGAGTGATAAAGAAATTGAAGATATAGTCAAGTTCTATGACTTTCTTGAGGTACAACCCATAGAAAATAATAGTTTTATGATAGAAAAGGGGATAGTCAAAAGCTTCGATGACTTAAAGGAAATAAATAAGAGGATTATAGAGCTTGGTAAGAAATACAATAAAATAGTCGTTGCCACAGGCGACGTTCACTTCCTAGATGAACAGGATTCTATTTTTAGAAAGATACTTATGACTGGACAAGGATATTCCGATGCAGACAATCAGCCTCCTATATACTTTAAAACAACAAATGAGATGTTAAATGATTTTAGTTATCTCGATGATGAAACTGCATATGATTTAGTCATAAAAAATCCAAATGCAATTGCTGATTCAGTTGAAAATATATTACCTATACCCGAGGAGACATATCCTCCTAAAATTGAGGGTGCTGATGAAGACCTAAGGGAGATGTGTTATAAAAAGGCAATTGGTATATATGGGGAGCCTATGCCTGAAATAGTACAAAAAAGACTGGATAGGGAATTAAATTCCATAATCAGCAATGGGTATGCTGTTATGTATATCATTGCACAAAAACTAGTTACCAAGTCTCTAAGAGATGGATATCTTGTTGGTTCAAGGGGATCTGTAGGATCATCCTTTGTAGCAACCATGAGCGATATAACAGAGGTTAATCCATTAGTTCCCCACTATGTATGCCCAAACTGTAAAAAATCTGAATTTATTACCGATGGGTCCTATGAAAGTGGAGCCGATTTACCGGATAAAATCTGTCCAAATTGTAATACCAATTACATAAAGGATGGTCACGCTATTCCCTTTGAAACCTTTTTAGGCTTTGAAGGTGACAAAGAACCTGATATTGACCTTAACTTTGCAGGAGAGTATCAGTCCGTTGCCCATAAGTATACGGAAGAACTATTCGGTAGTGGATATGTATTTAGAGCCGGTACCATTGGTACCATAGCCGATAAAACGGCATTTGGTTTTGCTAGAAAATATTTTGAACAAAAAGAAATGACTGTAAACAGTAGGGAAGTATTAAGACTTTCTGCTGGCTGTACAGGAGTTAAACGGACTTCAGGGCAACATCCAGGTGGTATTATGGTTGTACCAAACTATAAGGATGTACATGATTTTACACCGGTTCAGTATCCTGCAAATGATAAGTCTTCGGGAGTAATTACTACCCATTTCGACTATCATGCCATAAGCGGTAGATTGTTAAAGCTAGACATACTTGGCCACGACGTTCCGACCATTATAAAAATGCTTGAGGAAATTACACAAATAGATCCTCAAAGTATCTCCCTTGATGATCAAGAAACCGTAAAAATATTTACCTCGACGGAACCATTAAAATTAGTAGACAAAGATTTTAAAATAGAAGTAGGTTCACTTGGTATACCAGAATTTGGAACTAAATTCGTAAGACAAATGCTAGTAGACACACAACCAACAACCTTTGCGGAGTTAGTTAGAATTAGTGGACTTTCCCATGGTACCGATGTTTGGATAAATAATGCACAGGAATTAGTAAGGCAGGGAACGGCTGAACTTAAGAATGTTATATCTACAAGGGACGATATAATGAACTACCTTATATTAAAGGGACTACCACCAAAGGCTGCCTTTACTATTATGGAGAAAGTTAGAAAGGGTAAGGGGCTGACTCCTGAACATGAAAAGCTCATGAATGAAAATAATGTTCCAAGATGGTATATACAATCTTGTAAAAAAATAAAGTACATGTTTCCTAAGGCACATGCCGTTGCATATGTTATGATGTCCTTTAGGATTGCTTATTTTAAAGTACATTATCCCCTTGCCTTCTATTCCACATATTTTTCTATTAAGGTGGATGATTTTGATGCGGATTTGATTTGTAATGGTAAAGAAGCCGTGGTTAATAAAATAAATGAATTAACGGAAATAGGAAATGGGGCTACGCAAAAAGAAAAGGATTTACTTACAGTATTAGAAGTTGCATATGAAATGTATTGTAGGGGTTTTAGTTTTAAAAAAGTCAATTTATATGAATCCCATTCCGATAAATTCCTTATTAAGGATAATTGCATACTTCCTCCTTTAAGGGCATTACAGGGTGTAGGGGAAAATGCTGCTAAAAAGATTGCTGAAGAAAGGGATAGTGGTGAGTTTCTTTCCATAGAAGATGTTAGATTAAGAACCAGGGTCACAAAAACCGTAATAGAAACTCTAAAAAATCATGGATGCTTACATGATCTTCCACAATCAAATCAGCTTTCATTATTCTAAGAACTATTATTTATTTATACCCATAGGTTGAAGGGAAGTATTTTACTAAGTTTCAATTTAAAGTTGCACACATTTACTCATTATGATATAATTTCCATATAATAATGTGTATTTCGTTTAAGAGTGGGACTTTCCCACTCTTTGTCATTGTAAGTCTATTTACATGTATTTATTACATACACAGGATTTTATCTCTATAGGTATATAGTGTAGTATTTTACGGAAAAATACGTTTATAGAGAATTTTAAAAGGAGGTTTGAAGTTGAAAAAGAAGCGAGTCGTAGATATGGTTGAAGACATTCTCCTACCATTTTTAAAGGGAAAAGATCTAGAATTGGTTGAAGTAGAATTTGTTAAAGAGGGTCAACATAGATATCTTAGAGTTTACTTAGATAAAGAAGAGGGTTTAGGATTAGATGATTGTCAGCAGGTAAGTGAGTATTTAAGCCAAAAACTTGATGAGGTAGATCCTGTTGAGGAAAATTATTTTCTTGAGGTATCATCACCGGGTATAGAAAGACCCCTCAAAAAAGATGCTGACTTCCAAAAATATAAGGGCAGATTAGTAGAAGCTCGTTTATATCATACGTTAAATGGCGAGAAAATTATTAAAGGTAAACTACTTGGATTGCAGAATAATAAAATCATGATTGATAGAGAAGAAAAAGGAAATCTTGAAATACCGAGGGATAAAGTTGCTTTGATTAAGCTTTCAATCAACTTCGATTAGGGGGTATAAATTGTGAAAAATGAATTGTTTGATGCCTTAGACCAGCTTGAAAAAGAAAAGGGAATAACTAAGGAAACT
The DNA here is from genome assembly GCA_025210375.1 of Maledivibacter sp. Classification (NCBI taxonomy): domain Bacteria; kingdom Bacillati; phylum Bacillota; class Clostridia; order Peptostreptococcales; family Caminicellaceae; genus Maledivibacter; species Maledivibacter sp. Next base: position 74,896 of record JAOASB010000022.1, read on the forward strand.
TTACTTGATGCTATAGAGGCAGCATTAATAACAGCTTATAAGAAAAATTTTGGCTCGGCCCAAAATGTAAAAGTTACAATAGACAGAGAAAATGGGTCTGTGAAGGTTTATTCTAGGAAAGAGGTTGTTGAAGAGGTGGAAACCGATTTATTTGAAATAAGCCTTGAAGAAGCCAAAAAAATTGATCCAAATTATGAAATAGAGGATATTGTAGAAAGAGAAGTAACGCCTAGAAACTTTGGTAGAATTGCTGCACAAACTGCTAAGCAGGTTGTTGTTCAGAGGATAAGAGAAGCAGAGAGATCTGTAATATTTCAAGAATATGTAAATAGAGAAAGTGAAATTGTAACTGGAATTGTACAAAGAATAAGTAAAGGTACGGTTTATATAAACCTTGGAAAAATAGAAGCGGTGCTTCTTGCTAATGAACAAATTCAAGGGGAAGTATATAAACATGGGAATAGGATAAAAACCTATATAGTCGAAGTGAAAAAGACTACTAAAGGGCCTCAGATAGCAGTATCAAGAACCCATCCTGGTCTTGTTAAAAGGTTATTTGAGTTAGAGGTGCCGGAAATCCATGATGGTATTGTTGAGATAAAAGGAATATCTAGGGAAGCGGGATCTAGAACAAAGATTGCTGTGTATTCTTCTGATCCCAATATAGATCCGGTAGGGGCTTGTGTAGGGCAAAGAGGTGTTAGAGTACAAAATATAGTAGATGAGCTTAGAGGAGAAAAAATAGATATAATCAAATGGGATGAGGATCCATCGAAATTCATATCAAATTCTTTAAGTCCTTCTAAAGTATTAAAGGTTGAAATTAATGATGAAGATAAATCGGCCTTAGTTGTTGTGCCTGATTATCAATTATCATTGGCTATAGGTAAAGAAGGACAAAATGCAAGATTAGCGGCAAAATTGACCGCATGGAAAATAGATATAAAAAGTGAATCACAATATGATGGTTCTTTATAAAAGTCTTATTGTGATTTTTATAGATTTATAATAATATTTTGCAAGGAGGTATGTTTATGAATCAAAGGAAAATACCTCTGAGGAAGTGCGTGGGCTGTAATGAACAAAAAAATAAAAAACAGCTAATTAGAATTGTAAAAGATAAAGAGGGTAAAATTAGTGTTGATTTTACAGGAAAAGCCCACGGAAGAGGTGCTTATATTTGTCCTAATGAAGAATGCTTAAAGGCTGCTCAGAAAAAGAAATCCTTAAATAGAGCTTTTGGACAGGAAATACCAGTAGATATATATGAAAAGTTAATTGAGGAGCTTAAAAATGGCTAAAGATAGGATTTTAACACTACTTGGTTTTGCTCAAAAATCCGGAAATGTTTTTTCAGGAGAAAATACGGTTGAGCTTTATATAAAAAAAAATAAGATTAAGCTTATTATTATTTCCGAAGATGCGTCCAAAAACAGTAAGGAAAAGTTTATTAGTATATCTAATTCAAGAAATATTCCGTATATAGTTTTTGCTAATAAGGATGAGCTATCAAATGCCATAGGTAAATATAATCGGACGATATTCGGTATAAAGGATTCTAAATTTGCAAAAAAAGTTTTAGGCCTTTATGAAAACAAAACTTAGTTCGTAAATACCATAGGGGGTGAAGCATATGTCAAAGACTAGGGTTTATCAGTTAGCTAAGGAACTTGGGGTTTCAAGCAAGGAACTCATAGCTAAGCTCAATGAATTTGGCCTTGATGTAGTTAATCATATGAGTACTCTAGAGGATGAGGAGACCAATCTTATTCTTGAATACTATCAATCAGATGACGATACCGATGATAATAGCAGCGATGATACCGGTAACAAAACTGATTATGATAAAGAGGAACAAAATAGTAAATCTAATAACAAAGAGAAATTAAAAACGAAAAAAGATAAAGATAAAAAAAGCGAGGAAGATAATTTGTCTAATGAAAATAACAGTATTGAAAATAAAGAATTAGTGCTATCAGAAAGAATAGTTGTTAAAGAGCTTGCTGAAAAAATTAATGTTAATCCAAATGACTTGATTATGAAATTAATGGGCTTGGGAATTATGGCTGCATTAAATCAAGAGATAGAATTTGAGACAGCTGAGTTAATAGCAGATGAATATGGATTTACTGCTAAATTAGAAGTTGTAACAGATGAAGAGGAGAATATATTTGATCAGATAGTAGATGACCCAAAGGATCTAGAAAAACGGGCTCCTATTGTAACTGTTATGGGACACGTTGACCATGGGAAAACTTCTCTATTAGATGCCATAAGACAAACTGAGGTTACTGCTGGTGAAGCAGGAGGTATTACTCAGCATATTGGTGCTTCGGAAGTTAGAATAAATGGTGAAAAAATAGTATTTTTGGATACACCTGGTCATGAGGCTTTTACTACACTTCGTGCTAGAGGGGCTCAAATTACAGATATAGCTATATTGGTAGTAGCTGCTGATGATGGAGTTATGCCACAAACTATTGAGGCTATAAATCATGCTAAGGCTGCTAATGTTCCACTAATAGTAGCTGTAAATAAGATTGATAAGGATAATGCTAACCCAGATAGAGTAAAACAAGAACTGTCAGAGCATGGAGTCCTCATTGAAGAATGGGGTGGAGATGTTGTAAGTGTACCGGTTTCAGCTTTAAAGGGTGAAGGGATTGACCAGCTATTGGAAATGGTAATTTTAGTTTCTGAAATGCTTGAGCTTAAAGCTAATCCAAAGAGACCAGCCATCGGAACTATAATTGAATCAAATCTAGACAAAGGTAGAGGACCAGTTGCTACTGTTATAGTTCAAACTGGAAGCCTTAAGGTTGGCGATTCAATAGTTGCAGGTCACACATATGGAAGAGTTAGGGCTATGCTCAATCATAAAGGGAAGAGACTAAAAAAAGCTGGGCCATCAACTGCAGTAGAAATATTAGGACTCTCCGATGTGCCTGAATCTGGTAATAATTTCCTAGTTGTAGAGGATGATAAAACCGCTAGAGTAAATGCTGAAAAACGTCAGCAGGAAATAAGAGAGAAGAACTTAAGATCAAATCAAAATGTTTCATTAGAAGACCTATTTGAACAAATACAAAAAGGTCAAGTGAAGGATTTAAATGTCATCGTAAAGGCTGATGCTCAAGGATCTGTGGAAGCATTAAGACAGTCCTTAGAAAAAATAAGTAATGAAGAAGTTAGAGTAAATGTTATTCATGGAGCTGTTGGAACGATTGCAGAGTCAGATATTTTATTAGCATCTGCTTCTAATGCGATTATAATAGGATTTAATGTAAGACCTTCCTCCAGTGTTACTAATTTAGCTGAAAGAGAAGGAATCGACCTAAAAACATATAGAATTATATATGAAGCTATTGAAGATGTAGAAGCTGCTATGAAGGGTATGTTAGAGCCTGAATATAAAGAAGTGTTGCTTGGTAAAATAGAAGTAAGAGCAACCTTTAAAGTACCAAATGTTGGTGTTATTGCCGGTGCCTATGTACTTGAAGGAAAAGTTACTCGTAATTCCAATGTTAGACTTGTTAGGGATGGAATTGTTATTTTAGATGGTAAAATTTCTTCATTAAAGAGATTTAAGGATGATGCCAAGGAAGTTCAAACTGGTTATGAATGTGGTATTGGACTTGAAAACTATAATGACATCAAAGAAGGGGATATAATCGAATCATATATAATTGAAGAGATTCCAAGAACATAAGCTTTAATAAAAGGATTATGAATCTTTGATTTTCATTAAAAATAAGGCATCAACACCTCAATAAGGATGGTGAAAAAATTGCGTTATGCTAGAACAAGTAGAATATCAGAAGAAATAAAAAAAATTATAAGTAGTATGATAATGAATGAACTAAAGGACCCGAGAATTTCAAAACTGACAAGTATTACTCATGTTGAAACTACAGGAGATTTGCGATTTGCTAATATTTATGTTAGTACATTTGACAATACCTCGGATATTATTGAGACAATAGAAGCTTTAAATAATGCAAAGGGTTTTATAAGAAAAGAACTAGGAAAACATTTAAAGCTTAGATATACACCTGAACCAATATTTAAATCTGATGATTCTATAAAAAAAGGAGTATATATGAGCAGGCTTATTGAGAAGGTGAACAAGGATACTCCTTCAAAACAGGAAGTGGAAGATAATGATTAATGAAGATATTTTAAATATATTAAGGGGAAGAAAAAATGTAATTATTCTTCCCCATATCCTTCCCGATGGAGATACATTAGGGTCTTCTTTAGCACTAGGACATGTTCTTAGGCATTTGGGACAGAATGTATCAATTGTTCTTGATGATGAAATACCATCAAATCTAAACTTTTTAGTAGGCGATAATAATATTATGTCTACTAATTTATTTTTAAGTTCTAATCCTTCTCTGGACTTAATAATTACTATAGATACCAGTGATGTTGAAAGATTAGGGGATAGATATAGGCTGTTAGATTTGAGTGAAGAAATTTTGAATATTGATCATCATAGGACAAATACCTATTATGGCAAATATAATATAGTGGATTCAAAAGCTTCTTCCTGTGGAGAAATAATATATGAGATCATAAAAGAATTAGTTCAAGAAATAAATAGGGAAGTTGCAACCTATCTTTATGTATCTTTATCCACGGATACGGGAAGCTTTAAATATAGTAATACTACACCAAAGACTTTAAGGATAGCGGCATCCTTATTAGAAACAGGTATAGATACAACATATATTATTACTGAGCTATATCAAAATAAGCCATTTAATAGAATTAAGCTTATAGCCGATGCATTAAGCACATTAGAAATTTTTTATAATGGGAAACTGGCTGTTGTTTATGTTACGGAAAAGATGTTTGAAAGTAATAACATTACCTCTGCCAATGCCGATGGTATTGTCGAATATGCCCGTGATATTAAGGGGGTTGAGGTAGCTGTTTTTCTTAAACAATTGGCTCCAAGTGAAATAAAAGTAGGGTTTCGTTCCAAATATGATATAGATGTGAGTGCTATAGCAGCAGATTTCAATGGTGGAGGGCATAAAAAAGCATCAGGATGTACTATATTTGATACCATGGAAAATGCTAAAGAGATTATGGTTAAAAAATTTAAAAATATATTCTAATTTTAATATATACGGGTGAAGCTATGAAAGGAATACTAAACATTTTAAAACCACCAAATATGACATCCCATGATGTTGTATCTGTAGTAAGAAAAAAGTTGAATTTTAAAAAGGTAGGACACACTGGAACCTTGGATCCAATGGCAGTAGGGGTATTACCTGTGTGCATAGGTAAAGCTACTAAGGTTATTGAATATATGCAAAATGACACGAAGGTATATAGAGCAGAATTAACATTAGGTACGGCTATGGATACACAAGACAGATGGGGAAATATTATATCAACTAGTGACAAAGTAGTTTCAGAGAAAGCTATAATTGATGCAATAAATTCTTTCAAGGGAGAGGTACTTCAAACTCCTCCAATGTATTCAGCATTGAAGTACAAAGGTAAGAAGCTTTATGAACTGGCTAGAGAAGGAAAAGAGATTGAGCGTGAAGCTAGAAAGATATATATTTATTATATAAATATATTAAAAGTTGTTGAAAACAAGGTGCTTTTTGATGTAAAATGTTCTAAAGGAACATATATTAGAACATTGTGTCATGATATAGGTGAGTCCCTGGGTACAGGTGGACATATGTCCTTTTTAGCTAGGCTTAAGAGTGGTGCTTTTAAGCTTGAAGACACAATTACTATAGAGGAATTTAAAGAGTCTGATATAGAAGCTATTAAAAACAATTATTTCTATTCAGTTGATTATCCATTAAAGAATATTCCTAGGGTGGATGTGGTACCGTCAGCGGCTAAGTCTACTTTGAATGGAGTATCGATTAAAGTAGGTAGCTTTAGATCAGATACTAAACTAGCAGATAAAGATTTAGTAAAGATTTTTATAGAAGAAAAATTTGTGGGCCTTGGTATATATAATAAAAGGACAGATAATTCTTATATAAAAATAAAAAAAATGTTCTAAAACGAAGGGACTATATGTTTTTATTTGTATAGAAATTAGTGAGGAGAGCTCAATGGAAGTAATATATTCATTAGAAGAAATAGATAAGATACCTTATATGACAGGGGTTTCTCTTGGCTCCTTTGATGGGCTTCATAAAGGACATCTAACATTGATTAATACCTTAAAGGAAAGATGCTTAAAAGAGAACCTAAAAAGTGTAATTTACACATTTGCAAATCATCCGAGGCAGCTAATTAATTCAAAAAAACCACCAAGACTAATTATCAAAAACCAACAAAAAATAGAATTGTTAAGAAAAATTGGCATTGATTATTTAGTTTTAGTGAAATTTGATAGTTTTCAGCAAAACATAAGTGCCAAGGATTTTTTAGAGAAAATTTTACTTGATAAATTAAATATGGGTTGTATGATTGTCGGTGAGGATTGTCGATTTGGTAAAAAAGCTGAAGGCGATATAAATATGTTAAAGGATTTTTCAAAGAAATATGAATTTGACTTAACAGTGGTGCCTCCGGTTAAGATAGATGATGAGATTATAAGTAGTACAGCTATTAGAAATCAAATATCTAATGGATTAATGGACAAGGCAAATTTATTTCTTGGAAGAAATTATTCTATTAAGGGAAAAGTTATAAAAGGCAAACAATTTGGTGCAAAGCGTGGTTTTCCAACAGCTAATATTTCAGTGGATATTAACCTGTGTTTTCCTAAAAATGGAGTTTATATTACTAAAACAATTATAGACAATAATGTATACAACAGTATAACAAATGTGGGCTTTAACCCTACATTTAATCAAACTAACTATAATATTGAGACTAATATATTTGATTTTGACCAAAACATATATGGCAAAGAAGTCGAAGTTGAATTTCTTCATAGAATAAGAGCTGAAAAAAAATTCGATAATGTAGATCAGTTATATGGTCAAATTAATGATGATAAAGCTTATGCCAAGGACTATTTTGATACAGTTAGATAACTTTTGGGGATCATTTGCAGTTCTTAAGTGATAGGTTTTACGAATGAAAATAAGATAATAATATATATTTTAAATTATATATTTACAATATTCATTTTTTATGTTAAAATTTTTTAGTCTAGAACCTTTTGCTTAGATGATCGATTCACCAACGTTGATCTAGGCATAGGGGGATAATAATGAGGAGGTGACAATATGGCTTTAACAAAAGAAATTAAGGATCAAATAATAAGTGAACATAAGGTTCATGAATCAGATACTGGTTCTCCTGAGGTGCAAATCTCATTACTTACTTTCAGAATTAATGAATTAAATGATCATTTAAAAACTCATAAAAAAGATCATCATTCAAGAAGAGGTCTTTTAAAGATGGTTGGTAAAAGAAGAAATCTTCTTAACTATCTTAAGAACAAGGACATCGAAAGATATAGAGCATTAATTGCTAAACTTGGATTGAGAAAATAGTATTGAGCGGGCTTACCCCGCTCTATTATTTTATCATTTGCAGGAAAATTAACCCATTTATAGTCATGCTATACTAAAACTTAAGATGAATTTTACTGAAATAATAAATGCTTCTATATTTTTTAGGAAAATTTATTAATCTTTAAAGTAGCATTATTTTATTTGGGCATAGTATACAGAGATTCTAGTCAAAACTTTAACTTATAGATATCAAAGATCCCCAGAAACGTTGGATATTTCCATATCTATAAATTAAGATTTACTTAGAACTCTCTATATTAGGTTTTTTTTATTACATAGTAGGAAATAATATTTAAATGTAGAAATAAACTAATATACTTTATGTATATTAATAGTATTTAGACGCTAAGACGCTAGTGAAGGAGGTATAAAATGGTTAAAGTTTTTGAAATGGAACTTGCTGGTAGAACGCTTAAGGCGGAAATAGGTAAAGTAGCTGAACAAGCTAATGGGGCTGTAATGGTTAGCTATGGAGAAACGGTTGTTCTTGTCACTGCAACAGCATCTGACAAACCTAGAGAAGGTATTGACTTTTTTCCATTAAGTGTTGATTTTGAGGAAAGACAGTATTCAGTAGGGAAAATTCCAGGTGGATTTATTAAAAGAGAAGGAAGACCTACAGAGAAGGCTGTTTTAACTTCTAGACTAATAGATAGACCTATTAGACCTTTATTCCCAAAGGGATATAGAAACGATGTACAGGTTATAGCAACTGTACTATCTGTGGATCAGGATTGTACTCCAGATATGGTAGCAATGATAGGTTCATCTATTGCTTTATCTATATCAGATATACCCTTTGATGGACCAACGGGATCAGTTACAATAGGTTTAATTGATGGAGAATTTGTTGTTAATCCTAATGCGGAGCAAAGAGTGCTTACAGATATGCATTTAGTTGTTTCTGGTACAAAGGATGCTATCATGATGGTTGAAGCAGGTGCAAACATAGTTTCGGAAGATGTAATGCTTGATGCTATAATGTTTGCCCATGAGCAGATAAAAAACATTATTGGCTTTGTTGAGAAAGTAGCTCAGGAAGTTGGTAAAGAGAAGCAAGAGGTTGTATTATTCAAAGTTGATGGGGATATAGATAGCAAAGTAAGAGAATATGCAATTGAAAAAATGAAGGATGCAATAAGAACAGAAGAAAAGCAACAGCGTAATGAAAATATGGAAAATGTTAGAGTAGAAGTAGTTAATAAATTTGTTGAAGAATATCCTGAAAATGAAAAGGACATAAAGGTTTCTTTAGATGGTATTGTAAAAGAACTTGTAAGGCAAATGATTACAAAGGATGGAATAAGACCGGATAATAGAAAACTAGATGAGATTAGAAAAATAACCTGTGAAGTAGGGATATTACCGAGAACCCATGGTTCAGGGTTGTTTACGAGGGGACAAACTCAAGCCCTTACTATATCTACTTTAGGAGCCCTTGGTGATGCACAGGTATTAGATGGATTAGGACTTCAAGAATCTAAAAGATATATGCACCACTATAATTTCCCACCATATAGTGTTGGAGAAACTAGATTTTTAAGGGGACCAGGCAGAAGGGAAATAGGACATGGTGCCTTGGCTGAAAGGGCATTGGAGCCTGTAATACCTTCAGAAGAAGATTTCCCCTATGCAATAAGATTAGTTTCAGAAGTACTTAGCTCAAATGGAAGTTCATCCCAAGCCAGTGTATGTGGTAGTACATTATCACTTCTTGACGCTGGAGTACCTATAAAAGCTCCTGTAGCTGGTATAGCAATGGGATTAATTAAAGATGATGATAGAGTAGCTATACTTAGTGATATTCAAGGTATGGAAGACTTTTTAGGAGATATGGACTTCAAGGTAGCTGGAACTGAAGAAGGAATTACAGCTATCCAAATGGATATTAAGATCCATGGAATAGATAAAGCAATTTTACAAAGAGCATTGGAACAAGCAAGACTTGGAAGATTATTTATACTAAATAAGATGAGCGAAGCAATTTCGGTTCCTAGGGATGAGATGTCTAAGTATGCTCCAAGAGTAATGAAGACAAAAATAGACCCTGAAAAAATTCGTGATATAATCGGACCAGGTGGTAAAACGATTAATAAAATTATTGCTGAAACCGATGTAAAAATAGATATTGAAGATAATGGCGATATATTTATTACTGCTAATAATATGGAGCAGGGCGATAAAGCACTAAAAATAATAGAAGAAATTGTTAAGGAAGTCGAAGTAGGAGAAATTTATGTAGGAAAAATTGTAAGGATAACTTCCTTTGGGGCATTTGTTGAAGTATTACCTGGAAAAGAAGGTCTAGTGCATATTTCTCAAATAGCAAAGGAACGTATTGGTAAGGTTGAAGATTTATTTAAAGTTGGCGATGAAATTGTCGTTAAGGTTATAGAGATTGATAAGCAGGGTAGAATTAATCTTTCCAGAAAAGCTGCATTAGCTGCGGATGAAGAAAAGAATAAAAAAGCATAAACCAAAAGGGTTTATGTTTTTTTTATTCATCTTGTTGACAAAGTCAACAACCTAGCATAAATCAAAGGGATTTATGTTTTTTTTATGTAGTCTATTTTATAGCAGTATATATCCCATCCTCTTTTCATAAAATAAAATTAGGGGGGATATTTATGAAAAGAATAACTAAAACCTTTGTTATACCTGTTATTTTATTAGCAATTTTAACTTTTTCTTTTTTTATGTATAATGAAACCGTAATGTCTGTTTTTGAAAATGATGAATTAGTTCCATTACGAAAAGGAATTAATAAAGAATATATTGCATTTACATGTAATGTGGACTGGGGTACGGAGTTTATTCAACCCATGCTTGATATTTTTGAAGAACATGACGTAAGAATAACTTTTTTTGTGTCGGGAAGATGGGCTAAAAATAATCCCGATGTTTTAAAAAAGATTAAAGAAAAGGGTCATGAGATTGGTAATCATGGGTATGGACATAGAATGCACAGTAAAATTAGTGTAGAGGATAATAGGAGGGAAATAGAGAGTACCCATAATATTGTTAAGGATATACTTGGAGATAATATGATATATTTTGCACCACCCGCCGGCGACTTTAGTGATACAACATTAAAAGTAGCCAGGGAATTAGGCTACAGGACTATTTTATGGAATATAGATACAATAGATTGGCGAAAGGATTCTACTTGTGATAAAATAACAAGTAGAGTATTAAAAAAGCCTTTAAAGGGCTCTATAGTTTTAATGCATCCTAAAAAGGAAACAGTTAAGGCTCTTGATTATTTGATTGAAGCAATAAAGGAAAAAAATATAAAGGTCGGGACTGTGTCAGATGTATTAAAAGATAATGAATAAATATAGATATTCCAGTTAAACAGTTAATTTATACACATCAAAAATCCCTAGAATCATCGGATGTTTTGAGCTGTATAAATTAAGTTTAACTTTTGGAAATCTATATTGAGTTAGATTTAGAAAATTAATAGTTTTACTTGAATCTATATATAAACTAAATTATAATGATGTTAGCTTAGGCATATTTAAAAAATAAACTAGTCATCTTACTTGTTTATTTTTTAAATATCCCTTATACAAATAGAAATAAAAGGGCAGATGCCCTTATATTTTTTAGGTCAAAAGTGAGACACGCTGTAGCTTGTTTTGAAAAAATAAGAGTATAGATAATTAGCAAGGGAGATTGTAATGTATAAAAAATTTATTTTAAATAATGGTATTAAGGTTATAGCTAAGGAAATTCCCCATGTTAGATCTGTATCCATTGGGGTATGGGTTAATACGGGGTCAACATCGGAAACTTTAAATAATAATGGTATATCCCACTTCATAGAACATATGTTGTTTAAAGGTACATTCAAGAGAATAGCTAAGGAGATAGCTTCTGACATGGATAGTATTGGTGGACAGCTAAATGCTTTTACTAGCAAGGAGTGTACATGCTATTATTCTAAGGTCTTAGATTCCCATATAGATATAGCTATTGATATTCTTAGCGATATGTTATTGAATTCTAAATTCGATGAAAATGATATTTCAAAGGAAAAAAGTGTCATCTGTGAAGAAATAAGCATGTACGAGGATTCACCGGAAGATTTAGTTTATGACTCTCTTTCAAAGACAATATTTAATAAACATTCTTTGGGATTTCCTATATTAGGTACCCAAGATACAATTGAGACTTTAAATAGAAATAATTTGCTAGGTTATATGAAAAATAACTATAATAGTGAAAATATAGTTATTGCTATTGCTGGAAGTTTTGAAGAAAGTCGATTGGTTGAGCAGCTCAATAGCAAATTTGGTCAGTTTAATTTTGATTCAGTGCCTAAAAGACCTATAGAAAAACCAGTTTTTCATAGTAACTATACTTTTAAGAATAAGGATATTGAACAAGTACATCTTTGCCTAGGCTTTGAGGGTATCCCAAATGATGGAGATAGTTTATATTCACTATTTATTTTAAATAATATATTGGGCGGAAGTATGAGTTCAAGATTATTTCAAAAAATAAGAGAGGAACATGGTTTAGCTTATTCCATCTATACCCATCCAAGTATGTATAAAGATTTTGGATTATTTACTACTTATGTAAGCTTAAATCCTTCTCAGCTCAAAAATGTGGTTGAATTGATTACCGATGAAACAAATAATGTAATAAAAAATTATGTTACATTGGAGGAACTCAAGCGTTCTAAGGAGCAGTTAAAGGGTAATTATATTTTAGGCTTGGAAAGTACAAGCAGTATAATGACTATGCTTGGAAAATCAGAAATCTATGACAAGAAAATAAGAACCATGGAAGAGGTTTTAAAGAAAATTGACTGCGTTGATATGACAGATGTTCAAGATATCATAAAGAAAATTTTTAATAGGGATAAGGTAAGCTTGTCAATGGTTGGAAAACTAGATAAAATGGAAGCTAAGCACAGCTTTGAATATATAAAAAGCAATTTGGTTTAAAATATTTAAACATCTAAACATTATGACAATCTTTTATTGTCATATTTCTTCCTTCTAAACTATAAAATAGTACAAACAGGTAAGAAAAAAGGAGGAAGAGATTTATGAAATTTAGTGAACTTGGTGGAAAGGAAATAGTAAATTTGAGTGATGGCTGCAGACTTGGAATGGTTGCAGAATCTGATTTGCTTATAGATGAGAAAACAGGAAAAATTAAAGCTTTATTAGTTCCAGATGTAAAAAGTGGTTTTTCTATTTTCTCCGATAAAGATTTTATTGAAATTCCTTGGGAAGCCGTGAAGAAGGTTGGAAACGATATGATTATTATTGAACTTGATAATAATAAATATGGAAATAATAGTTTATACTTATAAGTTGTAAAGTAACATCCCTATATCGGCAATCATACTATAGAATAGAACTAAGTAAGTAGTTGACATTAGATATGGTACAAGGGGGATAAATATGGATATTGTTGTACAAAAATTTGGAGGAACTTCTGTGGCCACAAAGGATTTACGAGATAGAGTGGCTGAGAAAGTTATCCAAGCTAAGTCTTCTGGTAAATTTCCTGTTGTTGTTGTATCGGCAATTGGTAGAAATGGTGATCCATATGCAACGGATACATTGCTTAAGCTATCCAACACTGTTTACTCAGAGCTTAGTAGTCGAGAATTAGACCTATTAATGAGTTGTGGTGAAACCATATCCGCAGTTCTTATGGCTAATACAATAAAATCAAAGGGTTATGATGCTGTTGCTTTAACAGGCTTTCAGGCTGGAATAGTTACAGATTCTAATTTTGGTGATGCTCAGGTTATAAATGTTGATCCATCAAATATAATTAACTTTTTAAAAGAAGATAAGATAATAGTAATTACAGGCTTTCAAGGGGTTACTAAAAGTGGAGATATAACAACCCTAGGTAGAGGGGGAAGTGATACTTCAGCAGCAATTATAGGAGAAGCGTTAAATGCTGAGTCAGTAGAAATATATACGGATGTTGATGGAGTGATGACAGCTGATCCTAGGATTGTTTCAGAAGCAAATGTAATTGATTCCCTATGCTATCAAGAAGTCTATCAAATGGCTAAATGTGGAGCAAAGGTTATACATCCTAAAGCCGTTGAAATTGCAGAAAGAGCTAATCTGACTTTAAAGGTTAAAAATACATTTAATGATACCGATGGGACCATTATAAATCATAGGCGATCCTTTTCCCGAGTTAAAATAAATAGGAATCATATTAAAAACCTAGTTACTGCAGTAGCTCATATGAATGATATAGTACAGGTTATTATAAATATCAGTGCTGAAGATAAAAGTAATGACTTTCTCTTGACAGAATTAACGGAGAAAAGAATAAGTATTGATATGATAAACTTTTTTGATGACAGAAAGGTATTTACTATTTCAAAAAATGATATAGGTACTATTAAAGATATATTAGACAGCTATGGTCTTGAATATAAATTAAAGACAAATTGTAGTAAGGTAACTATTATAGGTTATAAAATACATGGAGTTCCTGGAGTAATGGCTAGATTAGCTAGGGCTTTATCTAGGGAGAATATAAGGATTTTACAATCTACGGACTCAAATACCACCATATCTTGTTTGATTAATAGCGAAAACCTATTGGATGCAGTAAAAATATTGCATCAAGAGTTTGATTTAAATAAAGAATAAATTATTAAAATTTCCTAAAACTTCAAAAAACGCAAGAACTACTATACTATTTTCAGTATAGTAGTTCTTTTTATGGCTAAAATAATAATACCTAGATGATTCATAGAATGTTTGAGAGCATACAAGATGCTTTAAACTTCCTATGAATTATCTATATAGGGTTTACATAATAGAGCCTAATTTATACGTAAATCCCTGTATGATAGTATTATAAAATATAGGAGTGTTGTTAGTGGATATTAAAAATAATACAAATTTATTTTCGGAAAATCCAGAAACTGAAGAGCCAGAAAAAGCTAAAGTAAAAGTAAATGAGAATTCTAGTTTAAAGAATATTAAAGAAATGGGTACTCAAAACCTCCCGAGTGCAAGTAGTAATATTCAGTTCATGACCATAATTGGCCATGTAGAAGGACATAGTGTATCTCCACCCCAAAATAAATCAACAAAGTATGAGCATATCATTCCCCAGCTAGTGGCCATTGAACAAAATGATGAAGTGGAGGGATTTTTAGTACTTCTAAATACAGTTGGTGGTGATGTAGAGGCAGGATTAGCTATAGCAGAAATGATAGCTAGCTTATCAAAGCCAACGGTTTCTTTAGTATTGGGTGGGAGTCACAGTATAGGTGTACCCTTAGCTACCTCATGTGATCATTCATTTATCGTTCCAACCGCCACAATGACTATTCATCCCATAAGGATGAACGGATTAGTAATCGGAGTTCCTCAGACCTTTAAATATTTTCAAAAAATGCAAGAAAGAATTGTTGACTTCGTAATAAGAACCTCAGACATTCAAAGAAATAAGTTTGTGGAACTAATGAATGAAACCGATGAAATTGCAAATGACATTGGGACTGTACTTATTGGTAAAAAAGCAGTTGAACTAGGACTTATTAACGAGGTAGGCGGATTAAACAAAGCTCTTAATAAGCTTAACGAAATGATATTATCACGAAATAAAGAGGTAGAAGAAAGAGAATATAATGTGAAAAAAAGAAATAATCAAATCCTATTAAATAAAGAAGAAAATGGTGATTTAATACAAGACCAAAATAGCATTACGGATAAAGTGATATTAAATCAAAATATCAAGAATAATGAAAGTCTTTAAACTAACATGTTTTCTATGTTATAATATTGATATAAAGTGTTAATTATTTTGACACTTTATTTTTTTGAGGTGATTTTGTTTCCATTGAATAAAGAGGTGATTGCTTTGACAAAAAAAAGGACAAGAAGTAAGAAAAAACAAGATGAAAGAATCGACAAAAATAAGGAAATAAAGGCTTTGCTTCAAGTTTCTTTTGGTATAATATGTATTTTTAGTTTGCATACTAATTCTGTAGGGAAATTAGGAGTTTTTATTAAAACGCTATTTATGGGATTTTTATCTACACCCGCTTATATTTTGCCTTATTTAATTATTGTTACTAGTTTTTTTGCACTAAGTAAAAAGTTTGATGAAAAGAAATCCAAGTTTATGTTTAGCTTTATCAGTCTATATCTATTCTTTATAATTACATATTCTTTGACTCAAAGGGAATATATACCTAGTGATATTCCAAGCTACTTTGCCATAAAGACGTCCTTTAACCTAGGGGTTGAAGGTGGTATAGCTGGAGGTGTTATAGGTAATATCATAACATCTATTCTATTATTCCTATTTGGTGTCAAAGGAAGCTATATAATAGCATATACAATAGCTCTATTAGCTATATTACTAACCACTGATCTATCTTTACTACATATAGGGGCATTTATTATTAAATCAATAAAAGGGTTATTTGCTTTCATAGGTTCTTCTATAAGTAGTTTGTTTTCACCTAAGGCTAAGGTGGTTGATAGTAAAGTAAATAAAACTAAGGCTTCCAAAAAATCTAAAGGAAAGGTTGATAATGGGCCTAACCCTGAGATTAATAACGAAGTAGTTGACGAAAAAATAAAGATACTAGACTATACTAATAGTGGAATTAAAAAGGTAGTAGATATACCTAAGGATAGTACAAGCACTTCAAATGGGAAAAAGCTTAAATATAAGGATTTAGGTGAAGGTGAAGAGGTATCTGATATAAGTATTAGTGAGCAAAACAGTCTTGAGAACTATGAACTACCTAATACCGACTTACTAAATCCTAATGAGAATACTAGTACTGTTAAAGATAAGAAAGAGATTTTAAGTAAAGCAAAGGTTTTAGAAAGTACTTTACTAAACTTTGGTGTTGAAGCAAAGGTTATACAGATAAGCAAGGGCCCAACAATAACCCGCTATGAATTACAGCCTAAACCCGGTGTTAAAGTGAGTAAAATAGTAAATCTATCCGATGATATAGCTTTAAATCTTGCAGCTCAAAATATCAGAATAGAAGCTCCTATACCTGGAAAATCAGCTGTTGGTATTGAAGTGCCTAATGAAAGCTCAACCCTTGTTACATTAAGGGAAGTAATTGAAAGTAATAAATTTATTGATAAGGAGTCTAAGTTATCCTTTGTTTTAGGTAAGGATATCTCTGGGCATCCCATTGTAGATGATCTAGGTAAAATGCCTCATATGCTGATTGCAGGGGCTACGGGTTCAGGAAAAAGTGTTTGTGTAAATAGCTTGATAACAAGTATACTATATAAAGCATCTCCCGACGAAGTAAAGTTTTTACTCATTGATCCTAAAGTAGTTGAGCTGAGCTGTTATAATGGAATACCTCATTTGTTACTTCCCGTTGTAACGGACCCTAAAAAGGCTGCATCTGCCTTAAACTGGGTTGTTCAAGAGATGACAAATAGGTACAAGCTCTTTGCACAAAATAGTGTAAGGGACTTAGATGGCTATAATCAAAAGTTTAAGGATTCAAAGGAAGAAAAATTACCGAAGCTTGTGGTCATAATCGATGAGCTGGCTGACCTAATGATGGTAGCTCCAGGTCAGGTTGAGGATGCTATATGTAGGCTTGCCCAAATGGCAAGGGCGGCGGGGATACATTTGATAGTGGCCACGCAAAGACCTTCTGTAGACGTCATTACTGGAGTTATAAAGGCAAATATTCCTTCTCGTATTGCCTTTGCAGTTTCTTCCAGTGCAGATTCTAGGACTATCCTAGATATGGGTGGTGCAGAAAAGCTGTTGGGAAAAGGCGACATGCTATTTTATCCTGTAGGTTCATCAAAGCCAAGGAGAATGCAGGGGGCATTTGTTTCGGACTCTGAGGTAAATAAAGTAGTTGAATTTATTAAAAATCAGGTGGATAATATAAATTACGAAGAAGATATAATAGAAAAAATTAGTAATACTCAAAATTCTACGGAGGAAGAGGTTGACGAGCTGCTTTCAAATGCTATAGAATTAGTAGTTGGGGCAGAGCAAGCATCTATTTCCATGCTTCAAAGAAAGTTTAGGATAGGTTATAATAGGGCTGCAAGGATAATAGATGAAATGGAAAGTAGGGGAATAGTTAGTGAGAGCCTTGGGAGTAAGCCAAGACGTGTACTTATTTCAAAAGAAGAATTTGAAGAAATAAAAAGCCAGACGAGTTAATAAAGCGCCTAGGGCGTTTCAGATTGTTGACAAGGTCAACAAGATGGCAGGCTGCCTAAAAACCTGGAGTTCGAGGCGTGCTGAGAGCGAGAGGCCCCAGCGTATATAGACATACGTAAGGGTTGTTGTTTGAAGCAACAACGAAGAAATTCGGGTTTTTAGGTAGCCTGAAGCGCCTAGGGCGCTTTTACTGTTGATTGGCATAATGATTTTGTGGCAATAATTTAGCTAAAGATAAACAACCTCAAGGTTTAATATATTTTAAGTCTTAATGTTGTTTATCTATAATAAATTTTTGAAAATATCTAGTTTCTTGATTGTAATAGAGGAGCTAGATATAGTGGTACTACTATAAAAGAATATAGAATTGTGGTGAAAGAGGATATGATAGAGAATGCAATTAGTATTGAAGAAGCACTTAATTTAACTAATACCATTTTTGTAGATGTACGTTCTGAAGATGAATTTGAAGAAGCCCATATTCCAGGATCAATTAATATACCTATTTTGAACAATGAGGAACGTAGTGAAGTTGGGAAAATATATAGAAATGAAAGTCATGAAAAAGCAAAAATTTTAGGTTTGCGTTATGCTTCCCACAAGCTTGAAGGAATATATAGCCAGATCTCAAAGCTTAAAAAGCAATATCATAATGTCATAATATATTGTTGGCGTGGAGGTATGAGAAGCAAATCGGTTTGCACCATTTTAAAAACATTACAAGCAGGTAATATATATAGGCTTGCCGGCGGATATAAATCCTATAGAAAATTTGTCTTAGATTACTTTGAAAAGCATGTACATGAATTTAAGTTTATTGTGCTACATGGCTTAACTGGTGTTGGCAAAACTATTATTATAGATGAATTAGAAAAAAACAATATTTCTATTATGAATCTAGAAAAGCTCGCCAAAAACTCTGGGTCTGTATTTGGAGATATCCTATTTGAAGGAAAGTCTCCATCACAAAAGCAATTTGACTCTTTTATATTTAACGATCTATACTATAACGATAAAAAATATGTTATTGTTGAAAGTGAGAGTAAAAGAATAGGGAGTATAAATGTTCCGGATCAGGTTATTAAGTCCATGGTAGAAGGATATCATATATTAATAAAAACGAGTATGGAAAACCGAATACAAAATATTTATAATGATTATGTAAAACAAGACAGGGATATAAATCATAAGCTAATAAAATGTATCAAACACCTAAATAAAAGGTTGGGAAATGAGAATGTTGAAATACTTATTGATAAGATCAACCTAGGTGATTATGAATATGTTATAGAGTTCCTTATAAAGGATTATTATGATCCCTTATATAGATATTCTATTGAACGAATCAATAACACTGACTTAATTATAAATTATGAAAAGATTCATGACGCTACCAATGCTATTGAAGCTTTTATAAATGCAAAAATTACTGAAGGGAGAAATTAAACTAGTGAATGAAAAAGTATATTTAGAAACTCTAGGATGTTCCAAGAATCAAGTTGATTCAGAAATCATGTTAGGCATATTAAGCAAACATGGATTTGATTTAACCCCTGATAATACAAATGCAGAGATAATTATCATCAATACATGTGGGTTTATAGAGAGTGCCAAGAAAGAATCCATTGATACAATAATTGAGTTTGGACAGCTTAAGGCCACTGGAGCTTGCAAGGTTCTAATAGTTACTGGATGTTTAACACAAAGATATTCTAAGGAATTATCTGAAGAGATTCCAGAAGTGGATGCTTTTTTGGGAACTACAAACTTTGATGAGATTGCAGAAATTATAAATAGGATATTAGGTACTGGGAAAAGAGTAGTATCAACTGCAAGTATCGATAAGGATGTACCCTATGATTTACCTAGAATCTTAACATCTCCTTCCTATACTGCATATTTAAAAATTGCAGAGGGCTGTGATAACTATTGTACCTACTGTATAATACCTAAGTTGAGAGGAAAGTATAGAAGTCGTCCTTTAGAAAAAATAATCGATGAAGCAAAAAAGCTAGCTAGGGATGGGGTTAAGGAATTGATAGTCATTGCCCAAGATATAACGAGATATGGTTTTGACCTATATGGAAGCTATCAATTAGTAAAGCTACTTGAAGAATTAAATAAGATCAATGGATTTGAGTGGATAAGACTTCAATACGCTTATCCTGACATAATCAGCGATGAACTCATTGATGTGATTGCTAAAAGTGAGAAAATATGCAAATATCTCGATATTCCAATTCAGCACTGTAATAATGAAATATTAAAAAAGATGAATCGAACAACAACTAAAGAGAATATTATCAATGTGATAGATAAACTAAGAAAGAAAATACCTGATATAGCTATAAGGACATCACTAATAGCCGGTTTTCCAGGTGAAACCGATGAACAATTCTTAGAATTATATGATTTTGTTGAAAAAGTTAAATTTGATAGACTTGGTGTTTTTACCTATTCAAGGGAAGAGGATACTGCGGCTGCTAGATTACCTAATCAAATACTTGAGGATGTCAAAGAGGATAGAAGAGACAAGATTATGCTACTTCAAAGAGATATTTCTTTAAAGAAAAACATGGATAAAACAGGTAAAATATATGATATACTAATAGAAGAAAAGGTAGAAAATGAAAATGTTTATGTTGGAAGAACTGAGTTTGATGCTCCAGAGATAGATGGGGTAGTTTATATAAGCTCAGATTCAGAGCTTGATATTGGTGAGTTTGTAAGAGCAAAAATTATTGATGCTCTTGAATATGATTTAATAGGGGAGGTTGTTGATGAACTTAGCTAATAAGATTACAATTGCTAGAATATTATTAGTTCCTGTTTTTATGTTTTTTCTTCTTACCAAAATTCCATACGGTGTAGCTATAGCAACAATAATATTCATAATAGCTGCACTAACTGATAGCCTAGACGGATATATAGCAAGGAGTAGAAATCAAGTAACAAAGCTTGGCAAATTTATGGATCCCTTAGCAGATAAGCTTTTAGTAACTGCCGCTTTGGTTTCTCTAGTTCAGATGGACAGGCTTCCAGCTTGGGTTGTGGTTATTATTATATCTAGAGAGATAATTGTTAGTGTCTTTAGGGCTGTAGCCGCTTCAGAGGGAATAGTAATCGCTGCCAGTCCCTGGGGAAAAGCTAAAACCGTGTCTCAAATAGTTGCTATTTTAGTATTACTTTTTGATAATTACCCCTTTAGTCTATTCAATGTTCCCTTTGACACTATAGCTATATGGGTTGCTGTAATACTTACGCTAATTTCTGGCTATGATTATATCAATAAAAATAAAAAGGTACTTATGTAGATAAAAAAGCGTCACTAGACGCTTTTTTGTTCTAAGTGGTAAGTTCAAAGTTCTAAATTAATTTAAATTCGATATTATTTACAAAAAGGGGAGAAAATCAGTTGAATTGTACAATACTAACTGTTGGTACAGAGCTTTTAATGGGGCAAATAGTAAATACTAATGCGGCATTTTTATCAAAGGAGATGAATGAGCTAGGTATAAATGTGCTATATCATCTTACCGTTGGTGATAATCCTAATAGACTTGAAAAGATATTTAAGGACGCCCTTGAGTTTTCAGATATCATTATAACCACTGGAGGCCTTGGCCCTACTCAAGATGATCTGACAAAAGAAATTATTTCAAAATCATTAGGAAGAGAACTGGTGTTTCATGAACCAACCTATAATAAAATAAAAGATTTTTTTGATAAACTTAATAGACAAATGACTAGTAATAATAAAAAGCAAGCATATGTACCAAAGCACAGTATAATATTAGAGAATAATAAGGGTACAGCCCCTGGTTTTATTGTGGAAGCAGATAAAAAGATTGTGATTTCACTGCCAGGACCACCTAGAGAAATGAAGGGATTATTTTTTAATTCCGTCAAGCCCTATTTACTTGATAGGTCTAAATTCAAGATAAAATCTAAAATGATTAAATTTTTTGGAATAGGTGAATCTAGTCTTGAAACTGCATTAGAAGATTTAATAACTAATCAGACTAACCCAACACTTGCTACATATGCTAAGGATGGAGAATTATCCCTACGTATAACCTCTAGGGGAGTAACAGAGGAAGAAAATGATTTATTTTTGAAACCTGTTATCGATGAAGTTGAAAATAGATTAGGACGAAAAATATATAGCTATGATGATGAGAGCTTAGAAGAAGTTGTTGCTAATATGCTTATAAGTAATGATATAACTATTTCCTTCGCTGAATCATGTACAGGTGGATTATTAGCTGCAAAGCTTACCTCTATATCGGGTATTTCAAGGGTACTGGATAGAGGAATAGTAACCTATAGCAATAATGCAAAAATCCAGGAATTAAATGTGGATGAGGATATTCTAGAAAAGCATGGGGCGGTAAGTGAAGAGACTGCAGCTGCTATGGCTAATGGACTAAAGAATATAACAAAAAGTGATATTTGCGTATCAATAACTGGGATTGCAGGGCCAACGGGGGGAACTACTGAAAAACCAGTTGGTTTAGTATATATTGGTGTAGCTACTGATGGTAATACCTTTGTAAAAAAGCTTAATTTAAATGGGGATAGAAATAGAATTAGGAATTATACTGCATTGGCAGCACTAGACTTAATTAGAAAAACCATAAATAAAGATAAAATTCAAAATAAAAATTCATAACTATAGTTGACCTACTAAATAAAGTTATGTATAATTAGTATATAGAACGTTTGTTCGCGAAGAAGAAAGGTAGGTGAAGACCAGATATATGGAGTTCAATTAAAAAGGCTTTATTTATACATCATGATTATTAATGGGATAGGAATATGTATAGATTAAAGGTTTTATTTGAATCTCCATCAATAACTACTTTTGTTCTTATTATAAAAAGGGGTTATTGGTGTTGTGTCTGGGGATGATATGAGCGAAAAAAATAAGGCTTTAGATGCTGTTTTAGGTCAGATTGAAAGACAATTTGGTAAGGGATCTATAATGAAACTTGGTGACGATTCAACTAGACTAAATATAGAAAGTATATCAACAGGGGCTATAGAATTAGATATTGCTTTGGGGATAGGCGGAGTGCCTAGGGGAAGAATCATAGAAGTTTACGGACCAGAATCTTCAGGTAAAACTACTGTTGCCCTTCACATTATAGCTGAAGCTCAACGTAAGGGAGGGACAGCAGCCTTTGTGGATGCTGAGCATGCCCTTGACCCAGTATATTGTAAGAGCTTAGGGGTTGATATTGATAATCTCATAGTATCCCAGCCCGATACTGGAGAACAAGCCTTAGAGATTGTAGAGGCTTTAGTAAGAAGTGGTGCTGTTGACGTAATCGTTATTGACTCAGTTGCTGCCCTCGTACCTAAGGCTGAAATTGCTGGAGAAATGGGAGATAGCCATGTTGGTTTACAAGCAAGACTCATGTCACAGGCTCTCAGAAAATTAACTGGTGTTATTAATAAATCTAAAACTTCTACAATATTTATCAATCAGTTAAGGGAAAAAGTAGGTATTATGTTCGGAAATCCAGAAACTACTACAGGGGGTAGGGCATTAAAGTTCTATTCATCGGTTAGATTAGATGTTAGAAAAGTAGATATTATAAAACAGAACAATGAAATTATGGGAAATAGAACTAAGGTTAAAGTAGTTAAAAATAAGCTTGCTCCACCATTTAGACAAGCTGAATTCGATATAATGTATGGTAAAGGAATATCTAAGGAAGGTGGAGTGCTGGATAGTGCTGTAAATGCTGAAATTGTTAAAAAGGCTGGTTCTTGGTATAGTTATAATGATAATAAATTAGGACAAGGCCGTGAGAATGTAAAACAATATTTAATAGAGAATCCAGATTTGCTTTCAGAAATAAACTATAAGGTTAGAAAGCACTATGATTTACCCGTTGAAAATATTGAAAAACCAGAACCACAAGCTGCTAGTAAAGCTAAAGAATAGTAAAAATATAAGAGTCCGATAAATTTATCGGGCTCTTATTGTATATTATAACCCTTAGTATAGAATCTCGAAAGAATTTACTTATACTTTAGAAAAATCAATTAATCTTGACAGTAATTTGAAAAAGATATAAAATTAAAAAAGAAACACGGTAAAGTATCATTTCCATGATTCATTCCCTTTTATTAGATTGTAAGGTCATAGGATCGACAGTTTTTGTTTATATTTTGATTTTAAATCATTTAATAAGGTGAAATAAGGTCAAACTAAGGGGCAAGATTGCCCTAACTAATTTTATTAAAATTATTGCTTTTATATTTTAAATTATATGTTTAAGAAAATATAGATAAACAACTTTAAAACTTAATAAGTTTTCAAATAATTTATTAGCCTTCATTATTTCATTAAAATTCAACTTATATTTTTAGTGTTGATTATCTATAATCGAAAATGTCTATTTCTAGCTTAAACAATATAAAATTAAAAAAGTTAATAACAACAAAATATGGGAGGTGAGGTCTATTAACGAATATTTACCTGTAGTTTTATCAATTGCCATTTCAGCCCCAGCGGGTTTTGGAATTGGATATATATTGAGAAAAATGACTGCTGAAAAAATAATAGGTAGTGCTGAACAAAAAGCTGAGTTAATAGTTTTTGAGGCAAATAAAGATGCTGATACTAGGAAGAAAGAAATACTCCTTGAAGCCAAAGAAGAGGTTCATAAGTTAAGGTATGAGCAAGAAAGGGAAAATAGGGATAGAAGAAACGAACTTCAAAGGTTGGAAAGAAGATTACTTCAAAAAGAAGAAACTCTTGATAGAAAGTCTGACAATCTTGAGAAGAAAGAAGATTATTTAAATAGATCAAACAAAGAGATTACTAAAAAAGAGGAAATGATTGAAAATCTTTATCAAAAGCAGCTTCAAGAGCTTGAGAGAATATCTGGTCTTACAACTGAACAAGCAAAACAAATATTACTTAGCGATATTGAAAAAGAAGTTAAGCATGATGCAGTAGTGATGATTAAGGATGTAGTAAATAAAGCTAAAGAAGACGCTAATAAAACAGCTACAGAAATTATAGCTTATGCTGTTCAAAAATGTGCAGCTGATTATGTTGCTGAGTCGACAGTTTCTGTTGTAAGTTTACCTAATGATGAAATGAAGGGGAGAATTATTGGTCGAGAAGGTAGAAATATTAGGGCTTTAGAGACATTAACTGGAGTTGATTTAATCATTGACGATACTCCTGAAGCCGTTATTTTATCATCCTTTGACCCAATAAGAAGAGAAGTAGCAAGGGTAGCCCTTGAAAAACTTATTATAGATGGAAGGATACACCCAGCTAGAATCGAGGAAATGGTTGAAAAGGCAAGAAAAGAAATAAATAATCACATTAAAGAGGAAGGCGAAAAAGCAACATTTGATTTAGGAATTCATAATCTTCATCCTGAATTAGTGAAGTTACTTGGACGCTTAAAATATAGAACTAGTTATGGACAAAATGTTCTACAACATTCTATAGAAGTTTCATACTTAGCAGGTTTAATGGCTGCTGAATTAGGTGTAGATGTTAAAATTGCTAAACGTGCTGGTTTACTCCATGATATCGGTAAGGCCGTTGACCATGAAGTAGAAGGTACTCATGTTGAGATAGGTATAAACTTACTTCGAAGATATAGAGAAACAAAGGAAGTTATTCATGCCATGTCTACCCATCATGGTGATTATGACCCAGAAACAATTGAAGCAGTATTGGTAACTGCTGCAGACGCAATTTCCGCAGCTAGACCAGGTGCTAGAAGAGAAACCTTAGAGACCTATATAAAACGTCTTGAAAAGTTAGAGAATATTGCTAATTCCTATGAAGGAATAGAAAAAGCATTTGCTATTCAGGCTGGTAGAGAAATCAGAATTATGGTCAAGCCTGAAGATATATCTGATGACAATATGGTATTATTGGCTAGAGAAATAAGTAAGAGAGTTGAAAATGAGCTTGAATATCCTGGCCAAATCAAAGTAAACGTTATTAGAGAAACTAGAGCTATAGATTATGCAAAATAAAAATAAAGAAGCTATCCTAGGATAGCTTCTTTATTTTTATTTTGCATATAAATTTTAAAAATTCAAATCAAATTGAAATTTAAAGAAAGTTTTTAATTTATATAAATATCTAGGAGGATTTTTTTTATTTTTGTAGAATACTAGTAATAAGTGGAAAACTATAAAATATTTAACTCATTAGTTATTTATATGTCTGTGGGTTAATAATCAATCAAAACACTATTTAATCAAAATTCCTAAAGGGGGCTTTAATCGATGGAGGTATTAAAGGTATCAGCAAAATCAAATCCAAATTCAGTTGCAGGAGCGTTAGCAGGTGTTCTTAGAGAACGAGGAGCTGCCGAAATTCAAGCTATTGGCGCAGGGGCTCTAAATCAAGCAGTAAAAGCAGTTGCAATTGCTAGAGGATTCGTTGCTCCTAGTGGTATGGATCTAATTTGTATCCCGGCTTTTACAGACATTGAAATTGATGGTGAAGAAAGAACTGCTATCAAGCTTATTGTACAACCCAGATAGAGGAAACGATTCCACTAAAACCTGCTGATATTGAGCAGGTTTTTTTATATGTACATTTCTTTATTGAGTAAATTGCATAAATATTTTCTATAAAAACCATCTACCTAAGAGTTATGCAATTTACTCTTGCAATTTCCCCTACTTATAAGGAATAAAAAAATATACTTAGCACAAATAATAATCTTAGGTATAGAGGAAATTGAATAATTACTTTCTGTAAAAACCATGTACTACATGTAGTTTTAAAATCCTTAAAGCTATACCATCAAATATGCTTATATCTTAAGCAATTAAATATAGGATGATATTCCCATATGCAACCTAGCCAAGTAAGAGTTATGCAATTTCCTCTATAGATAATCAGCATTGGCACTTAAAATAAATCTCATGGAAAATGATTAAGACCTTTACATTTTTTTATTTTCAATTTATTATATTTGTTATTTTATGCTATATAATGTATAATACTATATGGAAAGTACGAACATTATTTTATGATTTAACCCAAATTATTCATATGAAATGTAAAACTCTGCTACTTCCTTTTGTCTCTAAGATATTCATCAAATCCTTGAGTTATCGACTTGGTATACCTTCGGATTTCCTAATGGACTTAGAAACAAAACTAATTGCATGTTTTCAGACTTCCTATAAATAATCGGGGTTACAATAAATGTAAGGAGTGATCTAGTGACATCTTTATATGAAAATCCCCTAATATCTAGATATTCAAGTGAAGAAATGTTAAAAATCTTTTCTCCCGACACTAAATTTAGGACATGGAGAAGGCTGTGGATAGCCCTAGCCGAGGCAGAAAAGGAATTAGGACTTCCAATAAGTGAAGAACAAATCGAAGAAATGAAGGAATATAAGGATCAAATTAATTATGATGTTGCAAAAGAAATGGAAAAGAAAACAAGACATGATGTTATGTCCCATGTTCATGCATATGGTGAACAATGCCCTAAGGCAAGGGGGATTATCCACCTAGGTGCGACCAGTGCATTTGTTGGAGACAATACTGATCTAATTGTGATGCATGATGCCCTAAAAATTGTTCGAAGAAAATTAATTAACTGCATAGATAGATTAGCTAATTTCGCTTATGAATATAGAAGTATGCCTACACTAGGTTTTACCCATTTTCAACCTGCTCAATTAACCACTGTAGGAAAAAGAGCTACACTTTGGCTTATGGATTTACTTCTAGATTTAGAAGAGGTAGAGACTCTTATTTCTAAAATGATGATTAGAGGTGTAAAGGGTACTACAGGTACTCAAGCAAGCTACCTAAAGCTTTTTGATGGTGACCACGGAAAAGTTAAGGAGTTAGATAAACTAGTAGCTAAAAAGCTAGGTTTTGAAAAAACTTTCCCTGTATCGGGTCAAACCTATGCTAGAAAATATGATTATAAGATACTATCTGTATTAAGTGGAATTGCACAAAGTTTACATAAGATGACTAATGATACTCGTTTGCTTCAGCATCTGAAGGAAGTAGAAGAGCCCTTTGGTAAAAATCAAATAGGTTCATCGGCTATGGCATATAAAAGAAATCCTATGAGAAGTGAAAGAATTGCTTCCTTAGCAAGGTATGTTATTGCAAATGCACAAAATCCAGCAAATACTGCTGCAACTCAATGGTTTGAAAGAACCTTAGATGATTCAGCTAATAGAAGACTTTCTATACCAGAATGCTTTTTATGCATAGACTCAATATTAGAAATAGCAATAAATATAAGCTCAAATTTAGTAGTATATCCGAAGGTTATAGAAAAACGTCTAAGGGAAGAATTACCCTTTATGGCTACAGAAAATATATTGATGGAGGCCGTAAAAAAAGGTGGAGATAGACAAGAACTTCATGAAAAGATAAGAGTACACTCAATGGCTGCTGGAAGGGTAGTGAAAGAGGAAGGTAAGGAAAATGATCTTTTATCTAGAATAGCTAAGGATGATGCTTTTAACCTTACGTTGGATGAGATAAATGGATTACTAGATCCAACGCTATTTATAGGTAGATCACCTGAGCAAGTAGAAGAATTCATAAAAGAACATATTAAGCCTATTTTAGACGTAAATAAGGATATACTAGGTGTGAATGTTGAGCTTAAGGTTTAAAATAATTATGGCATATTTTTAGTAATATAACCCTTTAATCTATAATTTCCTATAGGTCAAAGGGTTATTATTTGCATAGGTTGTATATACCCATGTCCAGGAAAAAATACTATTAGAAAAGGATAGGTGATGGGAATTGATTATAGAAACAAAAAATCTAAAAATTAGTATAGTAGAAGATAACGATATATTAAATATTCTTCAGGTATACAATTCAAATACAGAGTTTCTAGAGGCCCATATGGGAAAACAAAATGTAGATGTTATGTGGCTTGAAGAGGAAATAAAATCTATGAAGGAATCAGACTTTTATAGTTGTAAGATAGTACATAAAAAAACAAAAAAAATTATCGGTATACTTGATTTTACTTTAAAAGAAGAATGCTATTTGTCCTTGCTTATGCTACACAGTGAATCTAAAAATAAGGGTTATGGTAAGGAGATATATTCAAGATTTGAAGGTTATGCTAAAGACAATGCCTGTAAAACCATAAGAATTGATGTAGTTACTAATTATAATGATAATGTATTAAATTTCTGGAAAATGAATAATTTTAAAATAATAGATAATATAGAGTTGAATTGGACGGGAAAAATATTGCCAGCGGCTGTCATGAAAAAGTATTTATAAAATATTTCTGTAAGTATCCACATTAAACAATTTATTTTTTACTACACAAGAGTTTAACCCCAAAATTTATTATATAGGGTAAAGACATTTGACCTTGTTGAGTATTAATAGAGGAAATGGGAAGTTTTTATGGAATTTATATTGGTATGTCCTTTTATATTGAGACAAGGACTATAAATTGGATTCTTAATTGGAGTCAAAGGAGTAGGATTAAATGGGTGAAAACAATGAAAATAATAGGAAAGAAAAAAGCATAAAAACAGAAATCATAGCATGGATTAAAGAAATAGTAATATCAGTGATAGTTGCTTTATTAATTACAAATTTTATGTTTACACATATAATCGTACCAACGCCCTCAATGGCACCTACAATTGAGTGTAATGATCACTTTATGATAAATAAGCTACCTATGTATTATAGGAATCCACAAAGAGGAGAAATCGTGGTATTCCATGGGGAAGAAAAAGAACTTGTAAAAAGAGTGGTGGGACTTCCAGAGGAAGTAATAGATATAAAGGATGGTCATGTTTATATTAATGGAAATAAAATTGAGGAAGATTATTTAGTTGAAGGTATTATAACAAAGCCAGCTAAGCCCAAATATATTGATCCCGGTGTTGATATAAAATATCCCTATACAATACCCAAGGGAAGCTATTTTGTAATGGGTGATAATAGGGAAAATAGTAAGGATAGTAGATATATTGGTACCATAAAAAGAGAGAAAATATATGCCATAGCTAAGTTTAGAATATGGCCGTTAAATTCCATTGGAAATATCTATTAGGCTAGGGTAAGTACCGGGTTGTAATTAACCTTGAACTTAATTTGCCGAGAGAGCTAATGAAGAAATCAATTTCTAAAGTGATAAAATTATTGAATTAAAGGGGCAAATACAAGATATTCAATTATAGGTTAATAAATAGGAAGGTTACATAATATAATTAGAGTTAACTTATATGTTCTATATAGGATACAACTATATTCCGAGTTGTAATTAACTCTGAATATAAAAATATTATATCCAAACTATTTACTTTATTATTTAAATATATAAATTAATATAAAATTACTTATTTAACACTTAAAAGGAATTCTCTTTCTCAAAATAGAGTATTCAACTGGGGAATATATCTCAAAATATCCGATGTGTCTAGGGAATTTTAATGTGTATAAATTAACTGTTTAATTAGAATATCTATATAGGGAATATTAAATTAATATTTAGGGTAAAACAATAGGCTACATAGTTGATAAAAATAATCAAAATGTAGCCTATTGTTAATTTCCTTAAATTAGTTACTATTTAGATTTTTCATAGGTGGAATAGCAATTTTTTGAATCATGGATTTTTTCGGTTCCGGCTTCTAAGGCCTCATCGTAATACCGAATTTTGTAGTTGATTGTATCTAAATATTTTTGATATTCTCTCATTTGCTCTTCAACAATTTCTTTTTGCTTAACAAAAGCTTCCCTACGTTTTTCAATAGTATTATCTCCCATTTGACACCATGTGATGTATTGCTTAATGTCTTTAATAGACATCCCAGTACTTTTCAAACAATTAATTATAGATAACCACGCTATATCACCATCTCTAAAATTTCTTAGTCCAGATTCAGTACGCTCAAGAAATGGTAATAATCCAGCCTTATCATAGTAACGAAGTGTATGAGGAGTTAATCCTGATATCTTTGCAGCTTCCCCAATGGTATATCCCATTTATTTTACCCCCTAAAATATAAAATTAAAAAAAGTATTGACTTAGAGTTCACTCTAAATGTTATCATGATTTTATAGTTAAAGAAATAGGTTTTTGTAAAAAGCTATTATAATAGAGTCAAATCTACATAATATCATTAGGAAAAATAATTTATAGGGATTCCAGTCAAAACTTTAATTCACACATATCAAAACTCTCCCCAAAATGGAGTATTTCGATATGTATAAATTAAGATTTACATTGAACTCTTTATATTAGGGAGGAAAGCAAAAATGAAAAATAGGAAATTAGGTAAAGCAGGGGTAACAGTAAGTGAAATTGGACTTGGTACATGGCAATTAGGCTCAAAATGGGGAGAACCATTCAATCATGATGAAGCAATGAATATTTTGAGTGCAGCAAAAAAAAATGGTATAAACTTTATAGATACAGCCGATGTTTATAATAATGGAAATAGTGAAAAAGTTATTGGGGAATTCATGAAAAAAGATATACAAAAGCCTTTCGTAGTTACGAAATGTGGCCGTCAGTTAAATCCCCATACTGCAGAAATGTATACTCCAGAGGCTGTTGAAAAATACGTTGAAGAAAGTATTCAGAGGATGGATGTTGAAAATCTAGATATGATTCTATTGCATTGTCCCCCTACTACTGTATACAAAAAAAGCGATGTATTTGCTAAACTTGATGAGTTAAAAAAAGTAGGGAAGATTAAACACTATGGTGTAAGTGTTGAAAAAGTAGAAGAAGCAATTGAAGCAATGAATTATGATATTTCAGCCATCGAAATAATATTTAATATGTTTAGATTAAAACCCGCTGAAAAATTATTTGATTTAGCAAAAGAAAAAAATATTGGAATTATTGTTAGGGTTCCCTTAGCCAGTGGTTTGTTAACAGGGAAATTTAATAAAACAACATCTTTTGGTGAAAGCGATCATCGTTCATTTAATAGAAATGGTGAACATTTCGATAAAGGGGAAACTTTCTCAGGTGTTGATTATGATTTAGGACTAGAGGCGGTACAAGAGTTAAAAAAAGTATTTGGAACGGAGAATTTGGTACCCTATGCTTTAAAATGGATTTTGATGCATGATGCAGTTTCCGTTGTTATACCGGGTGCAAGTAAAACTTCACAGGTAGAATCAAATATAAAAGCTTCGGAATTACCAGCTTTAAGCAAAAAACAGATGAATGAAGTTAAAGCTATATATGATAAATATATAAAGGAAAGTGTACATAATAATTGGTAAGAACACCTACTAAGTTAGTGTGAATCACAACACATACGAGGATGGGGTTTCTTTGTAGAAAGCTTGCTGTTTCTTACTCTTAAGAGTAATTCAAATAAATAAAAAAGGAGGCATTGTAATGATCAAGATAGTTGCAAAAAATAAAATAAAAGAAGGAAAAAGAGAAGAATTTATTAATGCTGCAAAAGAGCTTATTAAGAAGAGCCAAGCAGAAGAGGGATGTATTTCTTATGAATTATATGAAGATATTGGGGATTCTCATACTTTAACATTTATAGAATCTTGGAAGGACAAGGAATCAATAGATAAGCATAATAGTTCAGCCCATTTTACGGCTATTGTTCCTATCCTTGGGCAATTTATAGAAGAGAAGGATGTAAGATTATATAGTTTAGCAAAATAATGCAAAATGGGATCATAAAAAAATTGAAATTCAATAAAAATTTTTTTCATCTATTTCCAGTAAAAATTTCGTTTTTGCTGGAAATAGATTTTTTCCTATAATTTAAACAATTGAAAATTTGTTAGCTTTCAATATGAAATTAAAACTACAAAATCCTCTTATCTATGGAATATATACCGTGGATATGTTATGGCCTTCAATTTATCTTAAAATGCTTCTTTATCTTATGGATTCCAACTTCTGGTGTTTTAATCAAAAGTATAACAAACAACGTCACTAATACAAGCCCCTTAAATATACTACTCATACTTATACTCCACCAAACTCCTTCAATTCCTAAAACAGTAAAGGTAGATAGAAAATATGCAGCGGGAACTCTTGCACCGGTAAGTAGTATACTTACCCATGAAGGGATTTTAGTTTTTCCTAATCCATTGAATGCACCTGCTGTTGTTATCTCTATACACATAAATAACTGTGATAAACCTAATATTTTTAGGTAAATAGTTCCCATTTTTAAAGGTTCTTCTCCTGATATAAACAGTTTAAATATTGGTTCAGCTCCAAATACTAAGAGAAAGGTAACCCCAATACCAAATACGGATACAATTGAAAGAGCTGAAAAATATCCCTTATATATTCTATCCCATTTTTGTGCGCCATAGTTCTGACCTACAAAGCTGCTGAGAGCTGTTTGAAACCCTCCGGCGGTCATCCAGGATAATGATTCTATCATAGAACCTACCTTTTGAACACCAATCCCCACCGGGTCTATATGTGAAATTATTCTTGCTATTAACATGCTATAGAAAGTAAAAAGTCCATTTTGAATAGCAACAGGTGTACCAATCTTTAGTATTTCATTCATATATGGAACTTCAATTTTTGAAAATATATTGAATCCATTGAATAAAGTTTTTCCATTTGTACTAATCCTAATTGTTATTATAAATGCAATAGTAACTACAGCCTGCGAAAAAACTGTTGCTAGAGCCGCTCCTTGTACTCCCATTTCACTAAAAGGACCTATGCCTTTTATCATTAATGGATCCAAAATCAAATTTAAAAATAATCCTATAAAATTCATTATTAAAGGAGTCAGACTATCTCCTGAACCGTTAAATATTGCTGTAAATACTGGATTAATAAAATAGAAAATAAATCCAAACCCTATTATTCTAAGATATTCTATGGACATAGTATTTATAGCTTGATTTTCGATATTAAAAAAGGCTATTAAGTTTTCCTTAAATATTAATATTACTACTGTATAAAATATACTAAGTACTAAAATTATTTTAATTGAAGTGTTTATATATTTTTTAGTATCCTCTAGCTTGTTACTTCCTATAGATTGAGCAACCTTAACTTCCGCCCCGATTTTAGCAAACATAATAAATGCTATTGCAAGCCATGAAAAAAATCCTGCAGTTCCAGCAGCAGATACCGCTTGACCAGAGGGATCATAATTACCTAACCAAAACATATCCATCATATTATAAGCCATTTGTAAAAAAGATGTTAACATAATTGGCATTGCAAGTTTGAATAAGACCCCAACAATATTTCCTTGAGTGAGGTCAATTCTATTTTTCATAAATCATCGTCCTTTCATTTAATCCTTAAATGTCTATTTCCTTAAACACATACATAAAGAGTCCCTATAGTGTAGACCATTTAAGGAGTCTAAGCCATAGGGGGGGTATTTTTAAGAATCTACTATTCTTCAAAAATTATTTTAGTTGAGTTATAGAATTAAAAATCAAACATATTTTGTCCTCCTTGTTTTTGATAATCAAAGTATATATTTTAGAGTGTACTCTAAGTCAAGTGTTATTTAAAGTTTTTTCATCATTATTTGGGAATAGATTTAAAATGGAATTCACATATACCTGTGTTCATGGTAGAAGGAGCATTGATAAGGAAGAGATTCCCATAAAATTGATGAAACTTCTTGACAAAAAATAATTCCTATAATATTTTATAGATACCGGTTTCAGTAACTTTCATTGACTATTTATGGGGGATTAGGCTACATATGTATTCAATTCTTACTACTACTTCTGAATTTGCTAAACAAAGTATTAAACGTGAAGTAGAAGCCTTGGAGTTTATGGAAGAGCGCCAAGTTGAGGGTGTTATTTATGTACCTCAAATCATATCTCCAGAAATAATAGAATACTTAAAAAATTACAAAACTGCTATTGTAAGTTTAACAGAAAAATTGCAGGGGACATCTATACCAGCCTTAACATTTGATGATTATAATGCTGCAAAATCTATTGTTCAGTATTTGATAGACTTAGGGCACAAAGATATTGCTTTTATTGGCATTTCTGATGAATATTATTCTACTGGATTTTTGAGAAAAAAAGGTTATCTTGATGCATTAAAGGAAAATAATATACCAGTTAACTATGAGGGCATCATAAGTTCTGGATTTTCGTTACTTGAAGGATATTCATCGGCGAGAGATCTTATTAATAACCCTAATATTAAGCCTACTGCAGTTTTTGCTGCACTGGATCGAATTGCTTATGGTACGATGAGTTACTTGAATAAGGCGGGCTATCGTGTTCCACAGGACATTTCTGTTGTAGGCATTGACGATGACGATTTATCTAGCTATTATACGCCACCTTTAACAACCATTTATTATGATTTTATCAAAGCAGGAGGGAGTATAGCCAATATGTTACTTGAAGTTATAAATGATAAACAAACATTAGTTGAAGATAGAAAAATGGGATTTTATATTAGAGAAAGAAACAGTGCAATATGAAAGAATAATTCTTCTAGAGGGATTATGGAAAATATGTAAGATAGCTCATGAAATTAGGATTATACAAAAATGGAAAGTAGGATAAATTATTGCGAGTCCTTTTACAGGGAGTGGTAAAGGCAGTTTCATAAGAACTGCAAATAGTCATGATTATACTTTAAAACCATTAAAAAACTGTATTAAAGGTAAAGTGGCAAATGTAAAAAAATATACGTTTAGGGTTACAGCTGTATAGTGGTATAATTAAGTATAAATGTTTGAAATTACATGTACTTAACATATGAGAAAATCAGAACTTGATATAATACCTATCTTTACCCCAATATAATAATTTATAGGTACATGATATCTGATTACATATCTACATAGAGAGGAGAGAGACCCCATGAATAACAGTATAATTTCATCTGATAGCGAAAAGCTTATAAAGTACTTTACCCTAGAAAGATTAAAATTAGAGAAGACCCGTAGAGACTATACTAGAGAAATACTAAGGTTCACAGAATATATAAAAAAGGACTTCTTGTTGGCAAATAATGAAGATTGCACTTCCTACATAAATAATCTCAAGGAAAATGCAAGAAAAGGGAAAATGAGTGTTTTCACTGTAGAAAAAAAATATATATATTTATTTAGCTTTTTCAACTATATAGAAGGGGTAAAGCTAATATATGGGTTCATACCAGCATCCTTCTATAACCATTTCAAAACAGTTGAAAAGCCTTCTGCTCCTAGGAATATATCCAGTGATAAAATAATCTCCTTGTCTGAACTAGATGAATTAATTTCTATATTGAAGGCTGGTAATCTTAGGGACTATACCGCTTTAATGCTTATCTTTACATCGGGTTTAACTCTAAAAGAAGCTACCACCTTAAAATGGAATCAGTTTGTTGAAGATATTAACAGCAATGTAGCCCTTGAATTCATAATAAAAAATAGTGAAAAGAGGTATGTTAAAGTATCCCATGATATGACAGAGCTTTTAGCTGAATATAAAAAGTCTATAGAACCTGTAAACAAAGATTCTTTCGTATTCAAGAACAAATTTGGTAATCCCCTTAGTGGTAGGTGGCTAAGAAAAGTTTTGACTGATGCTTGTAAAAAAGCTGAATTTGAACACATATATACTCCAAGGGATTTGAGACATAGTGCAGCCGCAATGTGTCTTAAGAATGGGGCTCCTGCTGAAAAGGTTAAGGAACAATTGGGCTGGTCTGATGCTAGAATTGCTGATAGATATAATTATTCAATACCTTTTTTAGAGGATAATGCAATCGACTATTTAAATTTTAAGTTAAAGTAATTACTGTAAATAATCTGGGGTAAGGCACATAAAAAAATAAGAGGAACGGATAAAATGACTAGTTTATTTTTTAGATATTCCTAAATATGATATAATCAAAATTATTATATAGGAATTATACTTCGTTGGATTAACATGGATAGAAGTGTATATTACTATGATTAACCTTTTAAGGAGGACGTTATGGCTTTTACATTAGAACAACTTATTGTTATAGTACCAATCTTTTTAGTTTCCTTAACCTTTCATGAGTTCGCCCACTCATTTGCGGCATTATTGTTAGGTGACAGAACCTCTCAAGCTATGGGAAGATTTAGCTTAAATCCACTTAAGCATATTGACCCCCTAGGCTTTATTTTGTTTATATTATTTGGATTTGGATGGGCTAAACCCGTAATGGTCAATAGGGAGAATCTAAGGCACCCACTACGGGACGATGTGATTATATCTTTATCTGGCCCATTAGCTAATTTTATTTTAGCCATTACAAGTGCTATTTTACTTAGGATTTTATTAAAGGGTGGATTATTAGCTGGGGGTACTCTAGAAATTATACCTAATATTTTTATTTATACTATTATAGTAAATATATCATTAGCTATATTTAATCTTCTTCCGATACCTCCCCTCGATGGTTCACATATAATCACAGATATCATAGAAATTTGGAGCCCTAGCCTAGCGTATAAGTTTTATAAATTTGGTTCTAGGTTAATACTTATTCTTATAATTCTCGAAAGGGTTACGGATATAGACTTTTTACCTATCGGGGGAATGATTAATAGTGTAACAAATATAATTTTTAGGACATTTTTAAATATATAAAATCGAGGAAATTGCATAACTCTTACTTGGCAGAATTGCATAATATATAAGGTAATTATGCAATTTGCTCAATCAGCAGAATCTTAGGATAAAGGAGGATTACTATGTACAGCTTTAAAAACGACTATAGCGAAGGTGCCCATCCCAAAATATTAGATGCACTTATTAGATGGAATATGTATCAAGAAGAAGGTTATGGATGTGACACGCACACTCGAAATGCAGTATCTAAAATTAAAAAGCTAATAGGTAATAAAGATATTGATGTTCACCTTATATCAGGAGGAACTCAAACAAATCTGATTGCAATAGGAGCATTTTTAAGACCCCATGAAGCTTGCATATGTGCCAATACAGGTCATATTGCAGTCCATGAAACGGGAGCAATTGAATATACTGGGCATAAAGTCATTACAGTAGATTCAAATGACGGAAAAATTATATCCGAGAAAATTCAAGAAGTATTAGATTTTCATGAAGACGAGCATCTTGTAAAACCTAAGCTTGTATATATTTCTAATCCAACTGAGTTAGGAACAATATATACTATAGAAGAAATAAAATCCCTAAGTGAATTTTGTAAAGACAATAATCTTATTTTGTATGCCGATGGTGCGAGATTAGGCTCCGCTCTTTGTGTTGAGGATGCTAATTTGAATTTATCAGATATGTGTAATTTTACTGATGCATTTTTTATTGGTGCTACTAAAAATGGAGCGCTCCTTGGAGAAGCTTTAGTAATAAAAGAAGAAGGCTTAAAAGCAGATTTCAGGTATCATATAAAACAAAAAGGAGGACTTCTTGCCAAGGGTAGACTTCTAGGAATCCAGTTTGAAGAATTATTTGAGGATAATCTCTATTTTGAGCTTGCAAATCATGCTAATGAAATGGCAAAGCTTTTGACTATAGGTTTAAAAGAAGCTAACTGCGAGTTCCTAATAGACTCACCAACGAATCAAATATTCCCTATAATAGAAAATAGACTAATTGAAAGGCTAGGGGAAAAGTTTATATTTTATATATGGTCTAAGATAGATGAAAATAGATCTGCTATTAGACTAGTAACTTCCTGGGCCACAAGTAAAGAAGCTGTGGATGAATTTATCAAGGAAGTGAATCAAGGCAAATAAGTGATTGTCATAAAGACGTCAATGTATAGATACCCAAGAAATCCAAGGTAAAATTATAATATTATATGGGTTTTATTATATAATAAACAATGAAAGGATGTGACACTTATTATAAAGATGTAGAAGCATTAGTTTAATTTACAAAAACCATACAATGGGAATTTCCAAATTTATTGTGGCCTAAAAAGCTAATAAAATACAATCAAAAATTATATAAAAAAATAAAAAACTAGGAGGATTTATATGAGTAATGTGTATTATAAAAAATATAATGGCAATGATCCAGAAATCTTAAAGCAATTGGCAAGGGAAGTATTTGAGCATATTATTGAAGCGGATAATATCACTCTTGAAAAGAAAATTCCTATAAAGGTGCATTTTGGGGAAAAGGGTAATGAAACCTATGTACCCTCTGGAAGCTACAATGGTTTAATTGCAGCTTTAAATGAAAGAAATATTGAGACAAGCTACATTGAAACCAATGTATTGTATAGGGGGTCAAGAACCACAAAGGAAAACCATATTGCTTTGGCCAAAGACCATGGATTTACTCAGATTCCCATAATCATTGCCGATGGTGAAATGGGCGAGGCAGTACATGAAGTGGAAATCAATAAAAAATATTTTGATAAAGTTAAATTAGGTAAAGCATTTGAAGATTATGACCAAATTCTAGTAACTTCACATTTTAAGGGTCATGTCATGGCAGGTTTTGGTGGGGCTTTAAAACAGTTAGCCATGGGTTTCGCATCACGAAGTGGTAAAATGGCACAGCATTCTAAACAAACTCCAACAGTTAATGGCAGTAAATGTACTTCTTGTGGAATTTGTTTGACGAAATGTGATGTGGATGCAATTCATATTGAGGATCACGCAGTTATATCAGAAGATAAATGTGTAGGTTGTGCAGGTTGTATTGCCGTATGTCCACAGGGTGCCATTACAAATGACTGGGGGGCCGCAAACTTTAAAGAAAAAATAGCGGAATATGCATATGGTGCCAGTTTAAATAAAAAGCATATTTATATCAATTTCCTTATAAATGTCACAAAGCAATGTGATTGTGTAGGACAACATTTTGACCCTATCGCCGATCATGTAGGTATATTTGCATCCATGGATCCTGTAGCAATTGATACGGCATGTCTAGATATATTACAAAAAAACGAGAATTCAGATATATTTGATGGTGGTAGAGTTACATTAGACCATGCTAAGAAGATAGGATTTGGTAGTTCGGATTATAAACTGATAGAAATTTAATGGATTCTCATAGAATCTTCATAATTAATATAGTGATAGATTGAATTGAGATAAGGGTGCAATGGGGATTCTGATATGAAAGATATAAAACAACTTGATAAATAGTAATTT
This sequence comes from Maledivibacter sp., assembly GCA_025210375.1. NCBI lineage: Bacteria > Bacillati > Bacillota > Clostridia > Peptostreptococcales > Caminicellaceae > Maledivibacter > Maledivibacter sp. The sequence goes on from JAOASB010000022.1 coordinate 114,675, forward strand.
GTAAAGAAGGTGAATCCATGAAGAAATTTTTACATATGCATCCCAAAAATCGCTTATCCTCTGTACAACTATAAAGTCAATATTGTGCAGAGGAGTGTATATCAAATGAATAGATTAAATAAACCAATCATTACGAAAGAAACAATCAAAGCAATGGAGGATATGTCATTTTTTACTCATGCTAAGATTTTTGACGATTTGCTAATTATCGCACAAAAACAAACAAATTGTTTTGTATTAAATACAAGTGATGGGTTGGTAGTAATAGATGCTATTTGGCCGGCAAAAAAGGCTTTTGAGGCAATAATAGATGCCATTAAAGATGTAGGATGGAATCCTGATACAATAAAAAAACTGGTTTTAACACATGGCCATGTTGATCATACAGGATGCGGGAGATGGTTTGTTGAAAAATATCATGTTAATACATATCTTTCTAAAGTAGATGATATTTTTTGGAAAGAACATCCAGCAAAACCTGATAGACCGGAAACATGGAAAGATTACAACATTGATACTTATATTCAAGATGGCGATACCATAACATTAGGTGATAAAACAATATATGTTTATGGTACGCCTGGCCATACTCCAGGAGGATTAAGTTACATATTTCCTGTAAAAGAAAATGGAGAAATACATATGGCAGCATTGTGGGGAGGTACTACACCACCATGGGAAAACAATGGTGTTAAACAATATCTCAAGTCATTGGATTACTTTATCAGTGAAGCAATGCGTAAAAAAGTAGATGTGGCTTTAAGCAATCATACTGCTATAGATAATGGATTGGAACGTATCATGTATTCAAAAACAAGAATGGACTATATGCCCAATATCTATATTATCGGGCAGGATGGATTTCAAAATTTTTGCCAGGTATTTCGTACATTGAGTAATGAAATGCTAGAAAAATTATCAGTATAACACGAAGTCAACAAACACAAAACAGTATTTCCATTTTTGAATTATGGGAAATACTGTTTTATTTATATTTCAACATTTTTGTAAATACAATTTAATTTCAAATCCTCAGAAATTTGCAGATATAGTAGAATTCATGGGAGAAAATATAACTGGATTATCAGCAGCTGATAAAGCAATAGAATCTTTATTTAACCTTTTCAAAGATATAGGTATACCGGCAAAACTATCAGAAAAAGGAATCAAAGAAGAATACTTTGAATATATGACAGAAATGGCATTAAAGGATGGAAATGCATTTAGCAATCCAAGAACAGGAAATAATCAAGACATTATAAATATATTTAGAGCAGCCTTTTAAACTGTGTTAAAAGCTATGCTATAGATACTATTTTAAGTTACAAGAAAAACTTTGAACTAGATATAAAAAAAACCTTAAATTTCACAATAAATTTAGGGCTTTTTTAGGTGGAATTTTTGGAGTAATAGGGTTCTACATGACGATTTTACAAAAGTAATTTAAATATCGACAAAAATAGTCAAAGGATTTTTACAAAATCTACATAAGTAATATAGTTGATAGATTGATATGTAGATTATTTATAGAATGAGAGGTTAGTCACATGACTGAATTTAACTTTACTTCTATGGTGCCAATCAAAAAAGGTTGGTCAGAAGATAAAAAGTACTGTGTTACAAAAGAAGACGGCACAAGATATCTACTTCGCATTACTCCCATAGAACGTTTTGAAACAAGAAAAACCTTATTTTCTATGCTTGAGAAGGTATCGGAGCTTGATATCAACATGTGCAAGCCTGTGGAATTTGGCATTTGTAAAGACGGCGTGTATGCTTTACATACTTGGATTGATGGAAAAGATGCCGAAGATATTATTCCTCTTTTGCCAGAAAGAGAGCAATATATTTCAGGTCTAAAATCAGGTAAAAATTCAAGAAAAATTAATTCTATTCATGGACCTAAAAAGCTGGAGATTTGGTACACACGATTTAACCAAAAAACCAATATAAAAATTCAAAAACACAAAGAATGTCCTTTGCGTTTTGAAGGCGATAATAAGTTGATTAAATAACTAAGTGCACAAAATATTTAGGAATATACTTTGGAGCTGAATGAGTCAACATCATCTAACAAAAGCCTTAGAATTATTTTCGGAAAAAAATACTGCAATTATACTGGAGGTAAAAATGTTAAACAGGTCATATTATTCTAATTCGTTAGAAGCATTCCTTAATCAAAGAAATGATGCAATATTAGGAAATATCACTAGAAATAATGAATTTTCTCTTGAAGATACTCAAAAAAATGCTTGGGTTGAGCAAATAAAGATACTTAAAATATCTTTATCTCGGTTTGATAATGGACATATTCTCTTTGAATATACTATTCCAAGAATGGGAAAAAGGGTAGACAATATTTATATATATAAAGGGATAATATTCATTCTAGAATTCAAAGTTGGAGAAACTCAATATTTTAAACATAATATAGCCCAAGTATTTGATTATGGATTAGATTTGAAAAATTTCCATGAAGGTAGTCACGATAGATATATAGCTCCAATTTTAGTTGCAACAAATGGAGAAATCCATGAGAATAATATTGACTGCTATCAAGACAAACTCATATGTCCATCATGTTGTAATACGAGAGAATTAAGTAATTTGATTTATGAAATATCGCAAAAATTCTGTGATAGTAATATAGATCCTAACGAGTGGGAGAAATCAAGGTATAAGCCAACTCCTACTATAGTTGAAGCAGCTCAAGCGCTATATAGAGGACATAGTGTCAAAGATATTTCTCGTTCCGATTCAGGAGCAATTAATCTTAGCATTACTACACAAAACATAAATGAAATAATTGATTATAGTAAAGCACATAACAGAAAGGCTATTTGTTTTATTACCGGAGTCCCTGGTGCGGGTAAAACATTAGCTGGATTAAATATTGCATGTTCTAGACAAAAGTATAACGAGGAAGAGCATGCAGTGTTTCTATCAGGCAATGGTCCTTTAGTTGATGTTCTTCAAGAAGCCCTAGCAAGAGATGAAGTAACTAATTCTGATGTTAAGATATATAAAACAGAGGCTATTAGAAAATCAAAATTATTTATTCAAAATATTCATCATTTTCGAGATGACGCTATAAGAAATGAAAAAGCCCTTCTTGAAAAAGTAGCTATATTTGATGAGGCTCAGAGAGCGTGGAATAAACATAAGACTTCCAATTTTATGCAAAGAAAAAAAGGCGTATTAGAATTTGATATGTCTGAACCTGAATTTTTAATAAGTGTAATGGATAGACATGAAGATTGGACTACAATTGTATGTCTAATTGGTGGCGGACAAGAGATTAATGTTGGAGAAGCTGGTCTTGTGGAATGGTTTAATGCTCTTAAGAAATTTAATGATTGGGATGTATACTTATCTAGTAAAATTAAAGATAATGAATATGTTGGTAATAAAGATATTGTAGATTATGTAAGTATGCTTAATTATCGTTTTTGTGATAATTTACATTTAGCAACATCCGTAAGGTCTTTCAGAAGTGAAAATGTTTCAGATTTAGTTAAATACTTACTGGATTGTGATATTAAAAAAACAAAAGAAATAAAAGGATTAATCGGAGATAATTATCCAATATGTATAACTAGACATATTTGTAAAGCTAAAGATTGGCTTAGAAATAAAGCTAGAGGTAGTGAAAGATATGGCATTATTGCAAGTTCAGGAGCACAAAGATTAAAAAAGTTCGGTATAAATGTCCAATATAAAATTGATGCTAAAATGTGGTTTCTAAATGATGAAACAGATGTAAGGTCTTCATTTTTTCTTGAAGATGTTGCCACCGAATTTGATGTTCAAGGACTTGAACTTGATTGGACTTGTGTTGCTTGGGATGCAAATTTGAGATATACTCAAAACACCTGGGAATATAAGAGATTTAGAGGAACTAGTTGGCAGAATATTAATAATATAATTCAGAAAACATATTTGAAAAATACGTATAGAGTTCTTCTTACAAGGGCTAGACAAGGAATGATTATATTTGTTCCAGAAGGTGATGAAAAAGACTACACTAGGCAAAAAGATTTTTATGATGGGACATATGAATATTTAAAAAAGATAGGTTTTATAGAAATATAATAAAATTACTTCTTAATCATAAGTAAAAAATGAGAACCTTCTCATGGATTCCTCTTAGGGCGTGGGGCAAACTTCACATAATAAAATACTCCCGTTCGCTACGCACATCTCTTAACTTGTAATAAAATTCAACTTCCTATTATCCAATAATAGTGTTGATTAATTCAAGTAGGAGAGGTCTTATCTTTTAATAAAATAGGCGTGTTAATAAGCTACTTGCAGACTTTCAATTTAGTCTTTGTGTTTCTATTACCTAAAAGACCATAATATCTAAGGCGAATATACTCTCTTCTATTTAAATAGTGAGTAATCTATTTCATATCCATCAGGTGTAACCATCTGGAAAATAATTGCTTCATCTATATTAGAAGGTTGTATTATATTTTTAGGTATGATTAAAGCTTGAAGTCCTGTTCTTCTAGGTTCAACAATTACTATTACTTGATTTCCTAACGTTATTATTTGTTTTACATTAGAATTCATAGCTACCAAAACAATTTGATTTATGTTTGTATAATCAAAATCAAAATTTTTACTTTCTTCAGCAACGCCTAAGTTGTGTACAAAATCATAATATATAGATGCTGTTGGAACTGTAGTAAATATACGATGAAGTGCATAGTTAACCCTCGTAGGCACATAACTCCATCGTCCACCAAATTTAGTAGAATGCCAATAAGTTTTATATGCAGGTCTTTTCCAATTCACATCATTGTAAGCAAATTGTATAGGAATCTCTTTTCCTTTTTCTATAACTTCAGATACAGGTTGAATATTTGAAGGTAATGATAGATTATATATGGGCCAAGAATCTATATTTATTGGTTCATTTGGTTCTAAAGAATCTAAACGATTTTTACACTCCTTATATTCTTTATTTATATTTTCATCTTCAAGTTTATTCGTTCCATATGAAAAGAGTTTATCAATATTTGAATAATTATATATAAGAACTAGTGTAATTATACAGCAAGTTGCAATTAAATAGAACCATTTTTTATAGGACTTCATTTTACCACCTCAATATTTTTCTAATAAATTTAAGAAGCAAACTATATAAATTAAGTGTTTAAATAAACCTGTTTAAAGTATTTTTTGCTAATTATCAATAAAAAATTCTTCAAATTAATGAAGACAAAAGTATCAAATTTATAGATTTATAAAAAAATAAAATACCTAGTCCGTAAATGTAGATTGTAGGACTAGGTTTGTGATATTATAGTATATAGGGGAAGGTTATTAGTATTCAGCTTTAGGTCTTGTAATTTCAACGTTTTATACGTGTTGTTATACAATAAATCATAATACATAATCCTGCGGCAGAGGAAAATAGATTATATATATGTAGAAACCGTTAATAATTTAACACATTTTTTCATCTACAATACATGTAATCGACATATACAAGCGATGAATTTTGACAATTCTCTACTCGGAGATGTTTTTGTAGAAAAATACAATTTATCTTATCGACAAAATCTTTAGAATCGCTAATTTTGTCAATATGGGTCACAATATCAATTTTAAAGAAGTTGAAGTCTAAAGGATAACAATAGTATTATGTTGTCGAAAAAAATCGCTTAAAACTAAAAATATAAAGCCGTTTTTTGAAGGGGGAAATTTTTATGTCGAAAATAATAGTATCTGATAAAATACGAAGTGATATTCCTACTAACATCTTAATAGAAAGGGAAATCTTAAGGGAGAAACTTGAAGAAATAAAATCTTCTGCTCCGCCAATTTTAGTTAGGTATATGAACTTCCTTTATATTAATGAAACAGCAAGAAGTGTAAATATAAATACAGCATTAAAATACACAAGGGAAATAATTAAGATTCTGGAGTGGCTAATTAAAGAAAGAATTATTAATAAGCCCGACATACAAAGTATTAATAAGCATGATCTCAATAACATTGAATGCGATGATATTCAACAATATCTTGACTCATGGGGAAGCCATACAGAAATAAATAGCAAGGGGGAAAAGGTATTATACAGTAATAGTATTAGAACCATATTTTTTAAAGGTTCCTGTATTAGAGGTTTTTTTACATGGCTATTTAAAAATAATTACATCGAAAGAAATGAAACGGAAAAACTAAGAAAGGTTATTACCCCCGAGCTTCCTCCCGTCATAGCTTTAACCGATGATGAAGTTAGAGCAATGCTTGAGCTTGCTGAATGTGGTAAAACAAATATTTATGATAATACAATAGAGCTTACTAAAAAAGAAATGGAAACCCATAGTAAAACTAAACATAGAGATATAGCGATACTAAGTATGTTTGTATATCATGGCTTAAGAATACATGAACTTTACCATTTAAACCTCTCTGCATTATATTTCGAAAAGGATTACTTTGAGATATACAGAAAGAGGAACAAAAAAAGAAACATGTACTTTTCTAAGTATACGAAAAATGCTTTACAAAGTTATATAGAATTAGAAAGACCAAAGGAAAACATAGCCACAGGAGATACAGATGCATTATTTATTAGTACAAGAGAACATAAAAGATTATGTATCAGACAAATAAGGAGGATCGTGAAAAAATATGCCGTTAAGGTATCCGGAAATCCCAAGCTATCTCCCCATAAATTAAGATCCACCTTCGCAACAAAAGCCATAGATATTACCGGCAATATTTACAAGGTACAAAAAAATCTAGACCATAGTTCGCCTAATACCACCCAAAGGTATTTAAAAGAAGATGAAAAATTCAAGAGAGAAATAGCCGCAGCAATAAATTATGATTAAACAAAAAAGGTTTAAGGAATACATCAAATAGAAATTAAAAAGTATCAATAATGATAGTACTGATAATGTTATTAATTAATGACATCGGTAATAATTATCATGAAATAAATAAGGCTGTTCTTAAAATATTTTGAAAGGGGTATTTAAGTGAATAAAAGAAATTGTATAATATTAGCTACTGCAATTTTATTGGGATTTATAATTTTAGGAATTACTATAAGATTAGCAATAGAGGATTTAAGTCAGAATATATCTAGCCCAGATAATGAAGATCATATAAATAATTTAGCCGAATTATATAGGTATCAGATGGTCCCAGTTAATGATAGTAATATCATAATATTCGACAGAAAAACAGGTAAATATTGGAGAAAATTTGCACCTCCAAATGAAGGACCAACGGAATGGACAAGAGAAAGGGCTCCCAATTATAATAAATGATAATATTATTAAAATTTATAAAAATTACTGATTTGATTTTTTTGAATCAGTAATTTTTATCTCTAAGGATAAACTTTATTGTTAATGGTAAATTTGTAATTATATATTAATATTTCTATATTATAATAGAAGATATTGAGTGTTTTCAGGTATGAGTGTATATAGAAGGGAGGTAAATAGATAGATCATGAAGAAATGTTTTTGTTTAATATTATCATTTCTCATTTCCTTACTTATTTTTTTAGGTTGCGAAAAAGTTTCAGATGAACAACTTGCACAGGAAGTAGTAAATAGCTATGCCATGGATCTTTATAATGTAAATAGCGATGATAATTTTTTTGAAATAGGAAAAAAATCAAGCACTATAGACATTGAAAAATATGATGAAGACCTAGAAGGATATCTATCATCCTACAAACAATATTTCACTGAAAAAGCATTTTTGACATTTATGTTGAATAGAGCTATAGTTCCATATAGACATGAAAATATGACAGTAAAATTTAAAAACATTGATTATAGGGATATTAAGTTTGACAAAGAAAAAAATAGTATCACTATAGATTGCAAAATATCATTTGATTCAAAAATATTAAATATGGATAAAACTACAGAATTAAAAGATCGTCGAATAATAGTACTAATTAAAGAATCCGGTGATTGGAAAATAATATCCGAAAGAGTTTTTTATGATCAAAAGCTATTAGACATTAAATTTAGTGATCAGCATTAAAGGTAAAGGATATTCATTTTAATAGTATTATATAAAAACTAATAGTATAAATTTGTACTAAAGAGAAAATTAAAAATTCATGACCCGGTGAAATAATACTTTGAAATAATCATATAAAATAGGAGGGTAATATATATGGGATTATTAAGTGGATTAATGGGTAATGCATCGAAAAAAAATATTAAAGATGTTGAACAAGAATTTGAGCATATACTTGCTGATGGTGAACAATTAGAAAGAGCCTTTGTGATAATAAGAGATTTGATTGTATTTACTGATAAACGCCTTATCCTAGTAGATAAGCAAGGTGTTACAGGTAAAAAAGTAGAATATCTTTCAGTACCTTATAGTAAAATTAATCGTTTTAGCGTAGAAACTGCAGGCCATTTCGATTTAGATGCTGAACTGAAAATATGGCTTTCAGGCACTCAAACCCCAATTCAGAAAGAGTTTAGAAAAGATAAGAGTATATATGATGTTCAGAAGGCTTTAGCTACATATGTTTTAAAGTAAATAATTTATTTTAAGTATTATTTCGCTTTTATAGGGTTCAGGATTATGTTAATGCATGGTCTTGAACCTGTATATTTCTTGCCAACTAATTAATAACTTAAAAACATAAACTAGCATAGCACCATGGATTGAATCATATGGAGGTAATATAATGAAAGAAAATACTGTATTAATCGTTGTACTTTCTCTATTATTCTTAGCTATTATAATAGGAAATATTTTGAGATACTCCAAGAGGGAATTTTTTAAAACTCATAAAAAAAAGTTTGAGATTACATTTATATATATCCCCATTGCTTTATCCTTCTTATTACTAACATATCATTCATCGGATTCATTTTGGGATTTCGTATACGTAAATATGATATTTACTATAATTATTGGCCTAATATTTATTATTGATAAAAGAATGCCTAAAGATAATAAAATAAAGCTAATTCTTCATTTTTCCATGTATATACTAATTTTCTTAGTTGTGAGAGAGGCAAATAGACATTTAATACTACCTATGGCACATAATTGCATAATAGTTATCTTTATCTTGAACTTAAGACAAGGATTCAATAAGAATGATAATTCTCAAATATCAATATTATTTGCAAACTTATTGGGTGTGATTGCAATAATAATAATGTTTTATTGCTTTAATGAACCATTTGATGGGATATCTAAACAGGAATGCATTGTTAAAAATTATTTACTAGAGAAAAAAGGCTATAATGAAAATGATATAATGGAATTAAGAAGATTGACTTCTTCTACAGGAAAAGAAAAAAGAGTTTTTGTTAGTATAGGTCAGCAAGATAGAAAGGCATATATTTACCATTATAAAAATGGAAGTATTATTGGGATTGAAGAATTAAAAAACTGATTTGCAGGTGATTACAGGGGAGCGTTTTTTATTAAGTTTTTTAGTAAATATCAATTTACAAAAGGGGAATAATAATGAATCGTAATGGATATAGGATCTTTGCTAAATTCTTTTTTGCCATGTATATTTTATACTTACTTTACCTAACATTATTTAGTTCTTACTATGGTCGTAATTATTTCCATAGGAACATAAACCTTTTCCCCTTTAAGACAATGGTAGAATACCTTCATTCAAACCATAGCATAAAAAGCATTATAATAAACCTACTTGGAAATATAGCTGCATTTTTACCCATGGGGTTATTACTGCCATTAATATTCAAAAAAATCAATAGCTTCAAGAGAGTCACTATATTTATTTTTCTTTCATCTTTTACTATCGAAATCACCCAATATATTCTAGGGGTTGGTACTACAGATATAGATGACATAATATTAAATATACTAGGTGGTATTTTGGGCTTCTGTTTATACAATTGTTTTAAGGAAAAATAATATCTCTAAGGGATAACAAGGAATTAGAATTTAAGCTATCTACAAAGAGGGGGTAAATCATATGGAAATAGTTAATGGCAAAGAATACACTAACTGTAATTTTGATAATATGTATCTAGATATGAGGGAAATAAATAATTGTAGATTTATTGGGTGTACCTTTCACAGCACCCACTTTGAAGAATCCATAACTAACAGATGCGAGTTTACTGAATGTGATTTTAGGGGAGTACGATTTAATGTCTCAATACATAACACATCGGCCTTTACCAATTGTAGATTTTCCTATGCCGATCTATTCAGTGCCCGATTCGTAGAATGTAAAATGACAGGTTCAACCTTTGAAGAAGCAAATATGATTGGAGTAGAGGTATCCTATGGTAATTGGTCCTATACTAATTTGCGACTAAATAATCTGAAAGGTATCGATTTCAGCTATGTTAAATTAACAAGAGCAGATTTGTATGGTTGTGATTTAGAGAATGTTAAATTTTATGGTGCGGATTTAAGCTATGCAAATTTAGTGCAGGCCAAAATAAAAGGCGCCGATTTGCGTAATTCTAAAATAGATGGAATTGATTTAGTAAACATAGACCTCAAGGGTGTACGCATTGATATACCTCAGAGTATCATGGTAGCACAAGCATATGGCGCAATAGTTGGATAAGTATTTAAAGAAAGGAAGATTAGATGAGATTTCATATAAAGAAGGGTAGAAATACTTCTTTAAAGTATTTTAATAAAGCATTAATTATTATAGGTATCCTTAACATCCTATATTGCTTTTTGGGGTTATCCCTTGGGTGGGGCTTTTATTTCGGTTTAAAGGTATTAATGTTTTCAGGAATATTCCTATTGATTCATGGATTTCTTAGAATCTATAATAGTTCCTATAAAAAAAGTTTATTTGGAAGGTTAATAAGTGGTGGTATAGTTTTTTGCTTTTTATGCTGCATTATAATGGAGAGCCTTATTTTAACTGGTGCTTACATAAACGATACAGAGGATGTTGACTATGTAGTAGTACTTGGAGCTGGAATTATTAATGATAGGCCGTCCCTTGAGCTAAGATATAGACTTGATAAAGCCATCAGCTTCATAAAAAAGGATACAGAGGTAAAAAAAGTGATATTATGTGGTGGGATAGGAAGGGGTAAAAAGTTTTCTGAAGCTTATGTAATGGAAAAATATTTAATTGACCATGGAATCAATAAAAACAAGCTTATTAAAGAGGAACAATCTACAAGTACATATGAAAATATAAAATATGCTAAAGAGGCTATTGAGATAATAGATTCCCGTGACAATATCAAAGTGGCCATATCAAGTAACGATTTTCACTTGTTTAGAGCAAAGTATATTGCAAAGAAATTTGGGTTTATAGCTGCGGGCTTACCTTCAAAGACACCCTTGTATATAATCCCAAATCATCATGTAAGGGAATACTTTGCTATAGTAAAAAGTACTCTTTTTTGAATAAATCACTGTAATTTTCAAACTATTTTATAAGAAAGTTGGTAAACGCAATGAAAAAAATAATTATAGCCATATCAATCCTATTAATAGCTACATTATCATTTCTATTTTTTTTAAAACCATCTGAAGACAATCAAAAGAACATGGTCAGTATAGGTAAAATGAATATACAAAGCTTTGACCTGTACAATGTATTGGAAAAAGTCACCGGCGACGATCCATCAAATTCAGATTTATTTTTTGAAGACTTTTCTATGACCGTAACGGATAAAAAAAATGTAGTTAGCTTAAATTTTTCCTTTTTTGAAGATAGAGGCTTTGGACGTGAAAAAACTAATGTCCATCTATATGGTATAAATGATACACTCATAGTCAAAAATGAATCCTTAGATGATGGTAAAGATTTTTCAATAAAAGAATATATATTTTCAATATTCAATGTAAGAAACACTAGGAACCAACGCAAGGGATTGTATGCAGAGCATTATTTTCATCAAGATTCTATATCAGCCCTTATTGAAAATCTAAGGGAATCCTTCATTGACGATATAAATACAGAAAAAGATAGACTTCATATAGATTTAATGCCTAGAGCTTATCATACAATTTTTAACAATGATAATGATATAGAAATCTATTTAGTAAATATATATACAGGGAATATAACAAATATAAAGGACATAAGAAATGATAAAAATATTCAAACTGTATTTGAGAAGGGCATCCTCAAAAGCTACAAAATTAATAATTTAGGAGGTTTATGCTCCTATACCGATTCAAATGGAAAATTTAAGTATTACTTTTTCGAGGAAAATTAGCTCCGGATCATATGTATAAGGGGGAGGTTTTATATATGAAAACCAAACATGGTATTGCCATAATCATATTTCTTCTTAGTGTATCGTTATGTAGTTGTTTCAAAGATACAGATAATCTTAAGAACACCACAAGCGAAATAGATTCACATTTTAGAGAAGATAAACTTCAATATACTAATATTATCGGAGATACTGAATTAGCTCAGTCTATTTTCAAAGAAGAACTTGATTTAAAGAATATAAATAGTCACATATTTTACTATTCTCCGGGTCAATATAATTTTGTGATTAATTTCAATAGCTCAGTAACTGGTGTAGAAATAGATAGCTTCATGTCGTATTTTTCTCGGTTATTTATCAGTATGCACCCATCTTCAATAGCAGAGTTCCCCTATGAATCTCAATTAATTATGGGCAAGAATAGCATTTTAGAATCTAAGGATGAACCCTACGAAAAACTAAGTTTACGAGTATATATTGACGATGTTAAAGCATTTAGATATGATTACACATTTAAAAATTTGAAGCTAGCATCCTGCGAATATTGGGAGAACATTTATAAAGACCATGATTTCGAAGCCCTAAAAACAGAATCTGCAGAAGCTTTCATCAAGAATAATAAGAGTTTAGGGAAAACTATCAATATTAGAAAAACCTTTAAGCATGATGGGGTTATAATAGTAAAGATAAAGGGTAATCAAAGGTCTAGCGATAGATATATGAAAAAAATGAAAGAGGCAATAGAATATAATCTAGCACCTGCCTTAGAAAAAGAAGCCATCGCCAAGTATAATACTAATTTTCAATATCTTGGGATAGTACTACAATTTCAAGATAAAAATAATATCTATGAAGAATATGTATACTATAATGGTAAAGATGAAGATAAAGACTGGATAGATGTAAACTGGATGGAGTATAAATTTTTATCTAATCATATACAAAATTAACAATGTTAAATATGTTTATAGGACAGTTGTAACTTTTCAATAAAGTTGAACTGTCTTTTAAATTTCAACTTAGAGAAATCCAATGTTATATAAGAATTTAAAAGGGGAGGTTCTTAATTCTAATTCAAATACTCTTGGTATATTTGTAAGAAAGATATAAAATTAAAAAATCTTGTGTTTTTATTGATAAGAATAGGGGATAAATATACTTGATTCCTCAAATAAATATTCTTCAATTGCCTCGGCAATAGTAATAATACTACAATTTATTTCAATCTCCTTATAGATGGACTAAAAAAATGTCAATTTAAAGTGAAATTAAGAAGAAAGACAATAGTTTTATAAAAGATAATTATTATCAATTATACGATTTGTATATAGATGTTCAAAACGATTAATTAAATATATTTTAGAAAATATTGATTAATAGTATATACATTTTACTTGTTGCATAGATCATAATACCTATAACTGTGTATTTATAATTATGAAACAAATAAATGAATTATACTTATATAAAATTTATATTATATAAGTAGTAGAGAAAATGCCTATTATATATAATAAGAAATTCGATAGAGGTATGTAAAATATATATTTTTTAAGTTCTTTAACTATATTTTAAATGTATATTCCGGGAATAGTTAGAAGCAGGGTATCTAAGGCTTCTTTTTGTTTTGCCGAAATTCTCCAGATTTGAAATGATAATATTTCAAGTCTGGGGGATTTTTTTTGTCAAAAAAAGGGGGTTAGATATGGTATTAAAGGGAATTGTGCTAATAATTGTGTATCTAATATTGAAATGGTTAAGCAGATTTTTATTTATTGGATTACTAATAAAGTTTATACAAAGACAAATAAGTAAGGGGGTAGATGACATATCGAAAAAATTTCAATCGAGCTTAGAAAAGACGAAGTAAAAGTGGTTAGTGATATGTTCGAAGTAGCAATAGAATATGTCAAGAAGCTTGAAGGTGAATTATTAGATGAGGAAATTAGGGAATTGGGTTTAATGCTTTCACAGGTAGATTTAGGATTTGACATCACAGGTAGTCTTGAGGGGTCAAGGAAAAGAGACTTGGAAATTGAGTATCTTGGAATTAGAAAGATTAATTATATGTTTGTAAAAATGAAGTTTGATGCACTTTTAGGAGCTATGGAAAGGGGAGAGTAGATGGCTAAAATACATAAAACCAAGTGCCAAATATGTGGAAAGGAATTTGAGACAGAGGGTAGTGGTGCTGCAGGGGCATTGGCATTGCATTTATATAAAACTCATGGTATAAAAAAACAGGATAATTCTAGTAAAGAGAAAGAAGGGGGATGTGATACTAAGTGGAGGTTTTTAAATCCCTCCGACCCGCAGGAGCAAAAGGCTGTTGATGCGGGGTATACCATGATTTCCGACATTGCCGGCAAGTCGAAACTTGAACAAATTTTAAAATAGGAGGTTTGTAGATGGATAAAACAATGAGCGAAATAATTAGAGAGGAGCAGGGAGGTGATGCTCCAATTGATGAAGCTTTACAGGGAATGCCAGTAGCAGAGGAAAATGGGAGTTCGTGGAACTTTGGATTTTTAAAGGCTGAAACTGGGGAAGGTGAAATTGAAGAATATTTAGGGCATCCCCTTAACTTTAATAATTCCGTTGCAGTCGGTAGAATACTGCGGGGCTTAACTGGAATACTTGGCAATTTAAGGCTAGCGGTGATTGATATAGGCTTTGGTATAGCTGAATTTGCAAAGGAAAGAAGGGGTAATAATGGTTAAGCCTATAGGGGAAAAAGAGGTCTTCAAGGGACATCATACTTTTGTGTGCGGTATGACTCAAAATGGCAAAACTGCTTTTACAGTTGAAAAGCTAAAGCAAACAAGGCAACCAGTTCTATTCTTCAACCCACAACATGAGAAGGTAGAGGGCTTTGTCCTTGCTAATATAGACCATAAACCAAGTCAGATTATAAGGGCTTTAAAGATGGGGCTACGTGTTGACTATAGGGCGTCGCTAGATGATGAAGAAGCGTCTTGGGAACTGTACTATCTTGTTGATAACTTATTTCGAGCAGGGTTCACAAAGCAAGACCCTATTATATTTGCCATAGATGAAGTTCACATACAAAATGATTACAAGCAAGGGAAAAAGGCACTGAAGAAAGTGGCTAATAGGGGGTTAACCTTCGGTATACATGCGGTGTTTATAAGTCAAAGACCTGCTAACGTGCCTTTAACAATAGTTACGCAAGCAGATAAGCATTATATATTTAAGACTGGACTGGAGAAGGAGTATTTTACTAGGAAAGGGATTAAATACGATAGAGTTAAAGACCTTATAGAGCAGGGGGGGGAATATTCATACGTGGAATTTGATGGAGCTAGTATAAATGGGCCATATAAGGAGGCATTGTAAGTGGGAGTAAATCAAGAACTACTTAGGAAGATGAAAGAGAGAAACGGTCAACCTCTCCCAAGTATTAGGGAAGTTGGGAATCCTGCTGTTAAGGTTAAGGAATTAGAGGATATTGTACAGAAACAAGATGAGAGAATACAGGAGCTAGAGCAAATGGTTATAAAGCTGTTTAATATGGTGCAAATGGATTACATGGAGAGGGTGAGGAGAGTTGTCTAGGAAGCTGTGTTGTCCTGTATGTGGTGGTGCTAAGTATAAGAGTGTGGAACAGTTGGGCTTGTTTGGGGATAAAGAGTTGCTTGTATGTATGGATTGTGGTTTGATTTTGACATTTGAAAAAAGGTTTATGAAAAAGTATTTATCTAAAAAAATAGAGAAATTGGAGGGTTCTAAATGAGTTTAAAGAAGATGCAGGTAATAAAGTGGAATGCTCCGCATAATAGTATTGAATTTTTTGTTGCTGAATACATGATAAGTGAAGATATCAGGTCTCATGAAAACCTTGAAAAGTGGTTTTTGTATTGGTGTGATATTGTGTTAGGTGAAGAAGAAGCAGTAACTGTTAGTCAAAAGAAATTTCGCTTAAACGCAGTGGAAAACCTTCATAAAGCTTTTTTGGCTATTCGTAGTTGTTGTTAAAGGGTCTCAGATAAAATTTTGAAGGATATAAAAATATGCCCCGCCGTCAAAGTTCGGCGGGAATGACTTCACTTGAGTAACGTCACACTTAATGCGACGGTATTGGTAATTTTTGGAAATTATTTCAAAGGGGAGGGTTTCATATGCTTGATCATATGTCGTATAACTTAGAAGTGAAAATAGCGGGTAAAAATGTATCTTTGAAACGATTTACTCAGAAACCTAAGTTCTTTAATTATCAAGTTAAAAACCCTCCCATACAAGCCACAAAGGGGGAGAGTGAGCGCTCTCGGGAAAATTTCATAAAATCAATAGTCCGTGCTAGGAAAAATGTCTTTGACATTATTGCTTGCAATGTGAACGTGATTCCTGATTTTTACGGCAACATACAGCGTCCAAAGTTTTGGACGCTTACTTTTGCTGAAAATGTAACCGACTTAGAGGAAGCAAACAAGGAGTTTACAAAGTTTAATAAAAGGCTGTCATATAGCCTTTATGGGGTACATAAAAATGTCCTAAAATACATATGTATTCCGGAATTTCAGAAGAGGGGTGCAGTGCATTTTCATGTTCTCTATTTCAACATGCCATATGTGGAACAAAAGAAGCTTCAAGCTATATGGGGCAATGGTTGGGCATGGGTTGAAAGTGTATCCAAAAAAGGTGATATTGAGGACTTTGCAATCTATGTTGCAAAGTACATAAGCAAGGAAAATTCAAAGGGTGAGGATAATTACGACCTATACAAGGAGAAGGAAATGCTTAATAGTAAGAGATACTCATGCTCCAGGGGGCTAAACCGCCCAGAGGTGTATAAGCTACTGATTGATGAAGAATTGTATACTTCCCTTGTTGCAATGCTTAAGGACTTTCATTCTTATAATGGAGAATATGAAAACGAGTATATTGGTAAAGTTGAGCTTAATTATTATGAGGTAGAGAATAAGAAGGTTAAGCAAAGCATTAGAAACGCTGTGAATAGCGTGTTTACTTGTATGAAGGATATATACAATAGAAAAGTTCGTATGGCCTTTGCTGACGTAGGTCTTTTTATGTTCGATGACCTATTC
The DNA here is from genome assembly GCA_025210375.1 of Maledivibacter sp. NCBI lineage: Bacteria > Bacillati > Bacillota > Clostridia > Peptostreptococcales > Caminicellaceae > Maledivibacter > Maledivibacter sp. Next base: position 131,941 of record JAOASB010000022.1, read on the forward strand.
TTTGCCATAGAGGAAACTAAGAAAAAGATATGGAAAAAATATTCATTTGTCGAAGTGCCAATTCGAGATACTATCCCCTCATTTGGCTGGTAAATTTATTTGTATTTATTTGGAGATTTGATTTTCTGCAAATAAACGTGATAAACTACCACCGTAAACAACAAAGTAAAGGAAGGGGGTTTTATTAGTGAAATTCGGGGAATTTATTACGCCAGTAGGTCAGAAGGGGAATATTTTTAAAGTCGACGACTGGTTAAAGATGATTCTAGGTTCTGCGGTGATGTTATTTGCCTTTGGATGGGGGCAAAGGGTCTATCAAGAGGGCAATAAGCATTTGCCTTCCGGAATGAAGGAAAATATAGAACCAGTGTTTAATCAGCCAAGAATTACTGGAAGCGATACTATTTTATAGGGAGGTGTAGAAATTTGAAGGGATATAGAAGTGCATTTACAAAAGAGGATTTATTATTTACCTCAACGCCCTGTAATGCAGGGCAATATACAAAGATAGGAGAATACAAGATAGTGGCAGGGGAACTTGTCAAACTTGGGTATCTACAAGGCGACCAAGCGGGAGCAGAGGGTCGCATCCACATAGAACTCAAAAACTCGGCGGGTACTACTTTAAGCGGTACTATTAGACTGGTGGCATTGAGTCCACAGGATATGCCCCTTAATCCAAGTATTCTGTTTGAAGCTAGGACAGAAGCCCTAAACCAATCATCATCCGACCGTACAAAGCAAATACCCTTTAATGACTTAGGAATAGCTTTATCGGAGGACAAGAAATATGCTGTAAATTTTAAGCCCGACGGTTCGTCAGTGACCGTTGACAAAGCTAAGTCAACAGTCCTCATGGACATAACAAGGGTACTACTTAAATAGGTGTAGCGATTGCTATACCTTTTTTAGAATGAGGTGAGAGAATGAACAGAAAAGAAGTAGTATCTTTTAGGAAGAAGATAGAACCGGGAGTTAGAGAAATTATAAGAGAAAGAGTCAAAGCTTCGGGAACTGTAGAAAAGATAATAATTAGGTTTTATTTAGGGGAGCAACTTTCATTGAGGATAAGACCATGTGTAGAAAAGAAGGGTCAACAATTAGTGGACTTAATTACTTATCCAAGGGGAACTGATAACTATATAACTGGTGATGATGACCCACCTATGCCATTTGATGTAGTATTTCCAGTTTATAATGACGATAACATAGCTGTAATAGTCCAAAATACAGGAGAAATAGCAAGTAGGCTAAGCGTAGATATAGAGGTTGACTACTACGCAGGAGACAAAAGAGTCATTGGGGGTGTCGTATAGATGGCTATAAATACATTGTTTTTAGGACAACAACTAGCCGAACAAAGTATTAAACTAGGGGCACTTGTTGGCAAAATGACAACTATGATTGATAACGGTGTTGATTTATTCTGCAAGGCAAGTGATGAAGTGCAAAAGGTGGTTGTAGGGACAACTCCAATAAACAATATTGAATTGTTTAAAGTCTCAATTAAAACATTTATGACTGGTAGTTACAAGCTGAAATTTGAAGGCTTAGGTTATAGTACAGGGTATCAAAAATTTATAGTTAAAGTAAATGGTATCGAGATTATTCAGCGGTCACAAAGTATAAGTGGCAGCAGTTTTGGGACGTATGAAATTGAGTTTCCTGTTGCAAAAGGTGACGTTATAACTTTCGAAGAAGGTTTAAGTAATACGGCAGAATTTAAAGAAGTTAAAAATTTTGCGATTTGCTATACTGAAATAAATAAGCCTAACGAAGATGTACTTGTATAACATTATTTATAACATTATTGATTTAAGGAGGTAAAAATGCTTACTATTGAAAAACTAGAACAAATTATAAAGAAAAAAGAAGGAGAACTTATGAACGCCATAATCATGGGTGGAGACCCAACTGGAACGTATACCTTGCAACAATTGCAATCAAATATACAGTTCTTGAATGACTATTTGATTAGGCTTAAAATGTCTCAAAGTGAATAAGAGGTGATAAATAATGAACGCTGACCAAATTAAAAGAAAAATGGCTGAAAACTCTAGAAAGTGGCATACTGCCAAGAGCCAATCCGAGAGGGATAAGCTTCACAGGGATAATATAAACCTTTCTAAAAAGCTTGATGGTGCTTCATATGACAGGGACAGTGGGAAGTGGTCTGTCCTAAAGTATGATAGAGGTAGTAGAGGTTCTTGTGGGGGAGGGAAGGAAGAGGTCAGCAGGTCGCTTGAAAGGAAATCTTATCCTAGTTATGGAACTCCCGATTATCGAAAGTGGCAGAATGAATTAAAGCAGGAATTTGATAGAAGGTCAGAAAATAATTTGAAAAGTTATATAGACCAAAAGGTTGAAAGTATGAAAAATTATTATGATGAAAAAGCTGATAGAATGGATAAAGATATAACTGATTTGTCCACAAGAAAAAGGAATCTAGTAAACATAGAAACTGGCTTAGGAATTAATAAAATGCTCTTGTATGGTGGTGGGATTTTAGCAGGTTTGGTTGTGGTCAAAAGTATGTTTGACTAAAAATAAATGACACATCTTAGGTGAATATGGTAAAATTAAGTAAAATATTACGAAAGGTGTGTTATTATGGATTTTTTATTGGCATTAGAAAAAGCTTTGAATAATGGTTATAATATGCCCGAATACATGCAAAGCTTATATCAAGGGATTACAGAATTATTTAAAGCATTAGCAGAGGGGATGGATGAAAGTTTTAGTAATTTTAGTGATACGCTTTCTAGCATCTATGATGTTGTATTTATGAATCAAAACAGGCTTGATGTTTTATATGATGAGGTTTATAAGCTTAATAGTAAAGTAAACTTTGTATTTATTCTAATCGTTGTATTGTTTGTTATGGTTTCGGTAAGTATTGGTATGCAAATTCATATTATTAAAAATATGAAAAAGGATTGTAAAGTTAACACTCAAGAGAAAAGTGGAGAACGCAGTTCTGGGCGTACTATGGAGGTCTAAAATTGGAGGATGTTTTGAGAGGAGTAGAAGATATCGTAAATATTGGGGAAACACTTAGCACCTTAAAAATTATTCTATTGGTTGGACTTGGTATTGTTGCAATACTAAGTTTTATCAATATGCTTTTTCTAATGGCGAAGCTTGATAAGATGGAGAGACAAATTGAAAGGATTGAGATTAAGCTGGATATGGGAAGAGGTGAAAGGATTGTCAGTGAAGGGACAATTGGAGAACACAGTCCAGAGCGGACTAGGGTTGGTTAATAAAGGAATTGACTTCGCAATAGATAACCCTGCTATAGCTCTAGTTGTAGCAGGGGCTTTTTTAACTAAGAATTTGAAGATTGGAAAGTTTTTCAACTATAAGAGGAAGTGATCAATGGCGTTTCATCAGCGTCAATTGATTTCTAAAAATATATAAAAGTGGAGGGGTCATTATGGATATGGATTTGGTGCAATTAATTGGTCAGGTGGGTTTCCCAATAGCTGTGGCAACTTTTAGTTTATTAAGGTTAGAAAAAACTATGAAGGAAAACACTAGGGTGATGATTCGGATTTGTGAAAGACTTGAAATTAAGGAGGTTGAATAATGTCTAACTACTTTGATAGAATGAAGCCCCATGCACAGCGTGCTTCTAAGGCTTTAGGTATACCCGTAAGTGTTATATTGGCACAATGGGCACATGAAAGCGACTATGGTAGGTCTTGGGGTGCTAGGCATAGGAATAATCATGCAGGGATAAGTAATTTTAGCGGTAAGCCATACAGCTGGTCAAAGGCATATAAAGTTGAGCCTAGACCAAAAGCCGAAGGTGCATATTATAACGTGTACCGTGATGTTGAGGGCTTCGTAGATGATTATATCCATGTAATGAACTTAGGGTACTACAAGGCTGTCAGAGAAGCAGGAAAAACTCCCGGGATTGATGATGATGTTCGGGAACTGGGGAAAAGCCCATTTGCAGGGACTCATTACAAGAAAAATGGTGTCTTTGGTGGTTCAATAATGGATATGATAAAGACTAATGGTTTAACCAAATACGACGGTTTACATAATGCCAGTTTAGAACTAGATAAGGTAGGTGAATTTAAAGAAACTATGAAAAAAAATCCTAATGACGTAATTTTAAATAAAGATTCTAAAATAGCCATGTTTACAGGCGTTGTTGCATTAGGATTGATAGCTTTGTTTGATGATTAGAAAAATATTCCTAAAAAAACCCTTGCAAATAAATTTATTTGGTGCTAATATATTAATTAACAAATAAAACCAAATAAATTTAGACTTGAAATAGGGATTTGGGGACGAATACCTTTTAATTTTAACTATTTACAACTATATTTTAAATGTATATTTAGGATATAGTTAGAAAAAGAATATTTTATAGTATATGATTTATAGCCACTTCTATGGATTCAATGCCCCTATTCACATTATTTAAAATAAACATATATTTCTTTATTTGTTCTTCATAATTTAATCCATTCTGAAAAGCTTATCACATTTGCAATATGATCATTATGGGCTGACATTTAATTATATTAGTAGCTACTAATATAATTAATATTATGACTAACATTTGAAAATAGCCATTTTGATATCCATATTTCTATTATTTATGTTAACTACTTGATTTTATTTAGTATCTCCTAAGCTTTCATGCGACCAAGGTTTATCCGTCCCTTTAATTTTCAAGCAAAATTGCACAACATCTTTGTCTAACATATTGGGATATTGATAATCTGAAAGCTCTATGTTTTCACTATTCATTTATCAATCTCCTATATGCATAATATGTTCAATGTTCTCTGATAAGTTTAGAATCTTTTTCTTGATAAATGATGGATAGAGTTCAATACTGTCTAATTCATTTATATCAAACCATTTAAATATTAATCTTATGTCTCCTTCTATGCCATTAAACTCCTCTTTATGTAGAATATGTGAATCATTTTTAAACTTCATTAAATAGCAAAATGATAACTCATGATAATCCTTATTAGCAAACTCAAAGAAATTCTCTACTACCCATAATAATCTTTCTACTTCTATTTCTTCACCAATCTCCTCTTTTATTTCCCTTATCAATGTATCTTTACTAAATTCATTGAATTCATTTCGACCACCAGGTAAAGCCCAAAAACTATCTTTTTCCGTTCTATGCAATAAAAGCCTGTTATTATGTATTACAACCCCCGCAATCCTATAGTTAAATCTTTTATTATCTCTATCAAAACAAATCATCTTTTCCCTCCATTTTCAATATTAGATTAGCTAATATGGGTCATAGCGTAATTCAAAGCTAGCCTATCAAAGCTGTTTCTTAAATAATTTCAATAATTTTATCAACTGTTTCTGGTATAGAAATATTGCTAGTATCAATCTTTATTGTATCCATATTCTTATATAATTGAAGACGACCCAAGCTCTTATCTATGCTTTTCTCATTTCTCAAATCATTTTTTATATCCTTCATTATCCTACTTTTAAGACTTTTATCTGAACATATAAGAGTTATCTTAATGATATTAAACTCTAAATCATTAAGTCTTTCTAGTAGAGTGTTAAATATTTCTTCTGAATGAATTACCCAATTAAATATTACATACTTAAAAGAAGAATTAGTTAAATAATTTCTTAGTAGATATGTTATATTTTCTTCAATCATTTTTTTATTTTCTTGATTTACTATGAATGGATTCATCATCCAACACCAGTCGCCATCAAGCCATACAGAACCTTCAAGCTTTTTATATAATTCTTTACAGGTTGCACTTTTACCTACACCCGTTGTTCCATTTATTATAATTAGCTTTTTATTCATTGTTTTTTCTCCTCATAAGGCTGTTCCGTCATTGATTCTCTCCTTAGTTTAATATTAATAATTCTATTGAACTAATTCCTATAAATAATATAATCACTTACATATTATATCATTATATGGTAATTTTAGGAATGAAAAACATCTCATAATACTATGTTTAAATTTAATTCAAAATAATATCATCTTCTCCTAGTAAGCTACCATATTTATATTATGTAAACATTTCTAGCTATTTTTGTTCCTTTACTCTCATTCTTTAGGTATCCACTTAATATTTTCTAAAAACAACGAGTGGACAGTTCCCATGTTTTTGATTAAACATCAGAACTGTCCACTTTTAATTCTATATCAGTTATAATTCAATTATCTACTGTTGAAATTTATAACTTTCAATAAGACTTATGCTATTTTCTGTTCAACATTAGAAACTGCATCTGGAACTCTTTTACCCAATATTATAACGGCTCCAATAATTGCAGCCATTGATAAAGGCAATGCAATTATAATTGATAGGCCAAGTCCCACGGGGATGTATCCAAATAGTACTGATATCCCCCCAACGGTAATAGCGTAGTATAATTGAGTCTTTACGTGTTCTAAATGATCACATGATGCTCCCATTGAAGACAAAATAGTTGTATCGGATATCGGTGAGCAATGATCTCCAAATATAGCGCCAGTTAAAACAGCTCCTGCACTCATTACTACGTAACTCGTTTCCGGTGATATGGCATGGGCAAGGGGTATGGCAAGTGGCATTAATATACCCATTGTTCCATACGATGTTCCCGTTGCAAAGGAGATAATTGATCCTAGTATAAATATTATTGATGGAAGTAAAAAAGCTGGTATTGAATCCGATAATACTGATACCAAGAATTTAGCAGTACCTAATTCCTTTATAGTTGACGATAATGACCATGCTAATAAAAGAATCACCCCTGTTATAACCAATGATTTTGTACCTTGTATCCATGTATCTATTGCTTCTGATACAGTAAGTATTTTTTTAGCAGAAGCCATTATTATTGCAACTACACTGGCAATAAGTGCTGCCTGGAATAATACAATACTAGCATCGGATGCTCCAAATGTTTCTCTGATAGCAAGCATTGATATTGGTGAAGCATCTACCAATTGCTTAGTCGCTTCATCTAATGCACCATATCCGTTAAAATAGAACCCTAAGAATGCAGTTATTATTAGTACTCCAATAGGAATAATTGCATTCCATACACTTAATACGATGTCCTTCTTAGGTTCTAGACTATCATCCTTTTCATGATCCGCTATAGATGCCCCATCTGGCAATAGCTTTCCTGTGGTTCTTGCCCTTTTTTCAGCTTTATACATAGGTCCAAATTCCTTTAGCGTTATGGACGTAGCAACTATAAAAACTAGTATTAATATATTATAAAATCTATAGGGAATAGTCTGCATGAAAATCCCATATGCATTAATATTTTGCCCAATGGAACTATATGCATCCCTTATAAGTCCGATTTCATATCCTACCCATGTAGAAATCAGTGCTATACCTGCAATTGGTGCTGCTGTTCCATCGATTATAAAGGCAAGTCTTTCTCTGGATATTTGAAATTTATCTGTAACTGGTCTCATTATAGGCCCTACTATTAGAGAGTTAGCATAGTCATCGAAAAATACTATTAGACCTAAGACCCAAGTTATGATTTGGGCACTTACTGGTGTTTTCGCTTTTTTTGCCAATGACTCAGCCACAGCACGTGCGCCACCCATCTTAGAAATAACTCCTATCAAACCTCCAATAGCTAAACATTGAAGAATGATTCCTGCATTCCAGCTATCAGCCAAAGAACTAAGAACTTGTTGTACAATATTTAAAAAACCATGTATAAAAGCCCCAAATAAATTATTGGTATTTAAAGCTATAAGAAATGTTCCTGAAAATACACCTACAAACAACGAAAGAACAACGTTTTTAGTTATAAATGCTAAAGTAATAGCAATCAAAGGTGGTAATAAAGTTAATAAACCGTATTTATCTGCATTAGCCTGTGCCACTTCAGGGTCTACAGCTAATGAGATAGTAGTAGTAAGTAAGATGCATAGTAATGTGGATATAAAGATTCTTCTTTTCATGTTAGTCCTCCTAGTATGATTTATTAACCGTTTATTAATAGGATGATGGTATTGATGAATATAAGCAAAAACTCCTTAGACCCAAGGGTCTAAGGAGCAAAAATTACATAATACAATTTATACAATTTTATTTCCAACAATAGCCCCCCACAATTTTACTTGTGACAGTCCTATACATATTATGTATAGACCCAACGTATAATATTAAAGCTATTAACCATACATTTCGGCATAATTTCCTTTTCTACAGAATCACAGTTGCTTAACTCATCTATAGTACTCTTAAATTACGCGCCTCTATCATGAAATAATAAACGATCTATTTAATTGTGACTATTACATAGTACTATCTAAGAAAGTATTTGTCAATAGAAAAATTTCTATAATATATCAATAACAGATATAAAGCTTAGTGTTTCTTTAATAGCTCATAAACAAGCAAACTGTACAATTTAACGCCTGATATCAAATCTTCTTCTATAAAATCAAATTTATCATTATGATGGTCTGCTTTTATATCACTTCCGATAATAAAATATATAGCTTTTCCACCTTGGTTTTGAACTTTATTCATCATATAGGAAAAGTCTTCGCTTCCACCAAAATCAACTGATTTGTCAACAACTTCATTTATATTATCAATATTACAACCGATTCTTTTTATCATGTCTATAAGCAAACCGTCGCTTTGGGCACTTTGGGCACCGCCCATCTCCATAATTTCAAGTTTGAGATCATACATTTCTGCACTATTTTTCAAAATCCTAATAGTATGATCCTTCATGTAATTATTTAGCTCAGAGGTGCTTCCCCTTGTTTCGATCATCATCATAGCATTTGATGGAATCACGTTTCTACCACTTCCTGCAATCAATTTACCAACATTAATCCTTGTTTGACCTTTACTATGTCTAGGGATTGAATTCAAATTTGAGACCGCCGTCGTCGCTGCCAAAAGAGCGTTTTTGCCCTTTTCAGGACTACCACCAGCGTGGGTTGCAGTACCTAGGAAGTAGGCATCAAGCTTTGAAGTGGCCATGAATTCCCCAATGCTGCAGTATATTTTACCACTTCCATTTTCAATCATACCAATGTGTCCAGAAAGAATATATTCAACATCATCTAGGATTCCGGAATTAGCCATTGATTTGGCTCCCCTAACGCCCTCTTCTGCCGGTTGAAAAATTAGTTTTATTGTTCCATTAAAACTTTCCTTCATTTCCATAAAAATATCAGCAAGACCTAATCCCATGGCCCCATGACCATCATGTCCACAGGCGTGCATAACCCCTTCATTCAAAGATCTGAATCCTTCCCTGCTTGGCATATGGTCAGCATCATGACTCTCATTAACCTCCAAGGCATCTATGTCAAATCTGATGCCAACAACAGGGCCATCGCCACAATTAAGAACTCCTACAACACCTGTGAATCCATCCTTAACTTTTTCTAGGTACAAAGGGTCAGCACCCTGCTCCTTTGCCCTGCTATAATGTTTGTCAAGGACTTCTTGATCAAGTAGTCCCATCCTATCCTCTGATTTCATAACATCTCTACCCACAAGGACTTCATACCCTAAATTTCTTAGCCTACTTGCTATTAATGATGCAGTTCTCATTTCAGTCCATCCCGTTTCAGGATATCTATGAAAATCTCTTCTATAATTAATTATGTCCTTTTTTATCCTATCAACTTCTTGCTGTATTAATCTATACATCAAAGAGTCCTCCCTAGTTTAATCGCTGTTGTCATAAATACTTTAACACCAACTGCTAATGCTTTTTCATTAAAATTAAAATACGGACTGTGAAGTGGATAATCTTCACTATCAGGGTTACTTGCTCCTAGAAAAATGAATGCACTGGGCACTGCCTTTGCAAAATATGCAAAATCTTCACCCCCAGATGTTGGTCTATCCAATAGTATACAATGATCCTCCCCAAGTATCTCTTTAGCATTGTCTTTTACAATTTCTACAATTTTATCATCATTTACAAGAGCCGGATAGGAGAATTTATAATCCAGTGTAGCTTCTCCCCCTAGGGATATTGCTGTATTTTCAACGACTAACTTCAATTTCTTATATATCTTCCTTCGTACGTCCTCATCAAATGTACGAACGGTTCCCTCAAGAACCACTTTATCTGGAATAACATTGTAGCGCGTTCCACCATTAAAAACTCCGATTGAAATAACCGCTTGATCAAAGGAATCAATATTTCTACTTACAATTGTTTGTATATTATTCACAATTTGAGCCCCAATGATAATTGGATCTATTCCCAAACTTGGTAGAGATGCATGAACACCTTTCCCTTTAATATTTATTACAAAGGGATCTGAAGCTGCCATCATTACACCCTTCTTTATGGAAATACTTCCTGTTTCTATTTGCGGCCATATATGCATTCCAAGCATACAATCAACATCTGGATTTTTCAAGGCACCTTCTTCAATCATATGCTGGGCACCGCCACCATTGGGGGCATCTTCTTCTGCTGGTTGAAATATAAGCTTCACTATGCCATGAATCTCATCTCTCATATTCATTAGCCCCCGTGCTACTCCCAGTCCCATTGCAGTATGACCATCATGTCCACATGAATGCATTACATTGTCCTTAGTTGACTTGAAGGGCAAATCTGTCATTTCTTGCATTTGTAAGGCATCCATATCAAATCTTAGTCCAATTGTTGGCCCATCATGATGCCCCTCAATAATCCCCACAACACCTGTATTATAATAGCCTGTTTCAACCTTTACACCCATATTGCTGAGTTCATCTACAATAAGCCTAGATGTTTCAAATTCCTGTCTACTCAATTCAGGATTTTGATGAATCCTTCGTCTTTGATTAATTATCCACTCTTCAAATCCTTCAACCATATTGCTAATTCTCTCATCTATCATATTAAAACTCCTTTGGTATTTAGTAACAAATAATTTTATAGATAGATTCCCGCTCCTGGTCCCAGTGGCAGCTTAAAAATGATCCATATAATCAATTGAATAATCCAAACTATACCAAATGCTAAACTATAGGGTATAGACATGGACATTACAGTTCCTATTCCTGCATCATCGTCATATCTTTTCATAAACCCAAGTAAAATTGGAAAATATGGAAATAATGGCGTAATAGAATTAGTTGTAGAATCACCTATTCTATAAGCGACTTGAGCCAAAGCAGGGGAATAATCTAACAACATAAACATCGGTACAAATACCGGTGCTAATAGTGCCCATTTTGCTGAACCACTACCTATGAATAAATTGACAAACATAGCAAATATTATAACAAGTATAATCATTGGTATACCTGTGAAATTCATGCTCTGTAATAATCCTCCCAGTGTAACTGCTATAATAAGACCTAGGTTTGTCCATGTAAAATAACTTACGAATTGAGCAATGATAAATACTAAAACTATGTATCCCGACATATCTTGTATTGCAGTGGACATAAGCTTAGGAACATCAGCTCCGGTTTCAATTTTCCCAGTTTTTCTACCAAATGCAATACCAACTGCTATAAACCAAAATAATATAAAAGTTACGATTCCCTTTAAAAATGGTGATGGTACCAATCCCCCGGTAGAATTTCTGAAAGGAGATGATGCTGGAATTATCATAGCTAAAACAATTCCCCAATAAATAAGTGTTACAACACCTGCACTTCTTAGTCCCTTTATTTCTTTCTCACTTACTTCAAATTCAGTTGCATCAATCACTACACCTTTGTTAGCTTTATATGGTCCTACTTGTTTTTCTAACTTTCCTGTCATCCACACACCAACAATGGTTAGAATTAAAGTGGATACAATCATAAAATAGTAGTTTACAGCTGGAGATACACTAATGGCTGGATCAATTATTTTAGCAGTTTCTTCTGTGATACCTGCTAATAAAGCATCCGTTCCAGCAATTATTAAATTAGCACTAAATCCTGCACAGGCGGCAGCATAACCCGCAGCAATCCCCACTAAAGGATTTTTCTTTGCCCCATAAAAAATTGCCCCTGCAAGTGGTGGAACTATAATAATGGCTGCATCTGAAGCTAAGTTGCCACAAATACCAATTAGAAATACTGCTGCTACTAATAATTTTTGTGGTGCCCCCATAATAAATTTCTTCATAAATGCAGACATAAGTCCAGTTTGTTCCGCTAGCCCGATTCCTAGCATCATAGTAAGTACTAATCCAAGTGGTTTAAACCCTACAAAGTTCTTTATCATATTAAGAACCATATATTGGATTCCTTCCTTACTTAGAAGGTTTTTAGCAATAACCATTTCGTCCTTAACAGGATGTTTAACTTGTACTCCAAGCTTTGATAATACAAATGACAACGCTATAACACCTAATGTAATCCAAACAAACATTATGAATGGATGCGGTAACTTATTACCTGCTCTTTCAACAAAGTCAAGAAACCTATAGAACCAAGATTTTTTCAATTCCTTTTCCTTTAACATGTAATCCTCCCCATAATGATATTATTTTTTCACACCGGTGTTTCGGATATAAATAGACATGTCCTTAACTAAAACTATATCATATCTACTGTTTTTTTAAAAGTCTTTTTTGATTTTTCTAAATTTTTTATATTATTTCTATTCATATAAAGACTTTTATTATTTTGGAGATAGGGGCTCATTTACACTTAGCCTATTAACTTACTTTGATCTAATTTCTTTCTGGAAAATAAAAAAAACAAGGATTTCTCCTTGTTCATATATCCTAATAGCCTATGTTTTTTACTAAACTTTGTCTTTAAAATCAATTCTATATTTATTTCTTGGCCTACCGGTTTTAGCATTGCTTTCCTTTGCAATAACCTCAGCATAACCGGAATTCACTAGAGCTGTAAGTATCCGCCTTGCGCTACGTGTACTAATATTCAAATGTGTAGATAAATCATTAGCATCAAATATATAGCTATTTGTTCTATTAATCACGGCCATCAATTTTGAAACATATGCTGGACTGATATTTATTTCCTCTGCTAATTGTTGAATATTCTTATCTGTTTCAGCTAGATTATATTCTAGTGTATAAGAAGAATCATCCACAATAGGACCTTTTATCTTTCCAAATTCATCCACAATATATAGACACGTACCATCACTAGTCATGGCAAAATCAAGGGCTATCTTTGCATTACATTCTGCATTATAAACCGTTGTCCCATATCCTATACCGGATGCAAAAACAATATTTTTATTCTCACTTGTTTCAAGAAAGTTTTTAAACCCATCTGATTTATAGCTATTGATAATTCCCCTACTGGAAAAAATCATGTATTCATCACGTCCAGAGGGAAATATGGACCCATATACACTTTTAGTATACTTAATCAAAAATCTCTCGAAATCATTTTTCATTTCCATGAATTGATAATGGGAATATTTATTATCGTTTTTTATTTTTACAATTTGAACAGATAATTGCTTTTCTCTACTCTTAATAGCATCGGCTGCATAGATAGCCTTTGTTAAGTACTCCCTAATCAGAAAAGTTGTTGGTATAAGCTTAAAAGCAGGTATCCCAGCCGCCTTTATTTTTTCATAAGTTTTAGTCAAACCTGTAATCGCAATCTTAATTTTTCCTTCTTCCCAAAGCTTAATATGTCTACCTGCCAGTTCTTCATATTCAATATTTTCTTCATAGGGAATAACATAGAATTCATCAAATTTTATATCCATTTCCTCAGCCACTTCTTTTAAAGCAACTTCTTGTATTGAATCAATACTTATTTTTGAATAATTCATGTCCTTTTTGTGAATCTCAAATAACACCTTTAATATGCTGGTTCCAACTCTAGGTACATAAAATGTAGGCTTATATATAGCATTCCCATATTTTGCTATATAATATGGGATATGCCCTGAAAAAAGAACGACATCCACTACTTTTTGACAAGCTTCAATTAAAGATAAGGTTTCATCTTTACTCTCATAAACGAATCTATATATCCTTACCTTATCAGTAAATTCCTCAGCAACTTTACAAATTTTATCTAAAGAATCCTTTGGACCAATAATCCCTAGTTTTATTTTCATATGTTCCACCTTCAAATTTTAAAATATCATTTATAAAACCTGCATAATTAATATGTATAAATTAAGATTTACCATAAACTCTCGACATATTATGCAAATTCCTCATTTAATAGTATAACATATATTTCTAATACCGATACCAAAAAAGATCATGGGGTTATCCTTCATCATTTTTAGATTATCACACATTACTACAATGATTTTATAGGTTGTTATTCATGTCCTTCCATTACAGCTAGTTCACCATTAAATATTTGGGATTTATAATATACTCCTAATAATAATGCAAAAATATTTGAAAGCGGTAACGATATCCAGACCCCTATTACTCCTAATAGTTTTGATAATATGTATACTAATGGCAAAAAGAATATTACCTGTCGGCATATTACAATTCTATGCACCTCTTTTGATTTACCTAGCCCAACAAATAAGTTTATAATAGTTGAAAAGTATATATAGCTGAAAAATATACAATTCATTATTCTAAATAAATTTGCGTTACCTTTTACTAGATGGACATCTCTAATGAAACAGCTAAGGATTTCATTTGGAATTATCATGAATAGAAGCCAGATAACACTGGAAAACACAAGTCCCTTACGTGTAAATATTTTAAAAGCTTCTTTTATCCTTATATAATTTTTCGCTCCATAATTTACCCCTATAACAGATTGCATCCCTTGACCCAATCCCCATATAGCCATATATGAAAACTGAAATGTTTTAAAACTTGCCCCCATGAGTGCAACTTGATCATTGCCACCATAAATCCGAAGTGTCCTATATAAGGCTATCTGTTTAAGCATACCCACAAGTAACATCATCATTTGTGAAGAGCCTATTTTCATAACCCGTGGCATAATAGCCTTGGAAATTTTCAATTTTATTTTGTTCAATTTTATTATGCTTTTACCTTTCCAAAAGTAAATTAATTGTGCAATCATACAACATACTTGTGATATTACTGTGGCTACAGCTGCACCTTCTATACCCATTTTAAAAACACCTATAAATATTGGATCTAATATGATATTTAATATTCCTGCCCCTCCCACTATTATCATGGCAGTTTTCATTTTCCCTTCTGCTCTAACTAAAAAATTCATGGCAGGACCCATAGCAGCAGGAATAAATCCAAGTGATAGTATCCTTAAGTATCTTACTGCATATTCATGAACCTCATTCTGTCCACCTATAAATCTCACTATACTATCAATGTTTAATAATACAACTATCATAAATAGTCCAGAACCAATTAATATACTTACAATTAGATTTCCTAATAATTCATCAATTGTTTTTTGCTTCTTCTGTCCCATTGATATTGATAATACTGACATTGACCCACTTCCAATAAGGGTTAAAATAGATTGATTTACTAAAACAACGGAATAAACCAATGCGATTGCACCAACTCCTGCATTTCCTATTAGCTGACCTACAAAAATAGCATCTACTAAATTATACAGCCCAACAACAATCTGCCCAATCATGCCTGGTATCGACAACCTATAGAACAAGCCTTTTATATCCGAAGTTAATAATTGTTCTCTCTGATTATTCATTTTTATATTCATTCCCCTCTACTTGACCTTGAAGTAATTCAATAATCTCATTTCTAACTTTTACAAGACGAGAATCTATTAAATATGCTGTGAAGCCCTTTAGGTCTAGTTTTTGATTAGCTCCAGACATTTTTCCTTTC
Organism: Maledivibacter sp.; assembly: GCA_025210375.1. Classification (NCBI taxonomy): domain Bacteria; kingdom Bacillati; phylum Bacillota; class Clostridia; order Peptostreptococcales; family Caminicellaceae; genus Maledivibacter; species Maledivibacter sp. Next base: position 147,656 of record JAOASB010000022.1, read on the forward strand.
ATTTATTCTCTGGCAATTGAACATTTTTTTATTTTCAAGCTGTATTAGAAATAAAATCAATTGCTGTTGATCAAAGTAACCTCTTTATTAGACTAAACTTTTACAATTCCCTCTTCAATCCCAAAAGGAAAAGACCTTGCCCGATCAGAAATAAAAAAACAAGTTCAGTGGTTATTCACTGAACTTGTTGTATGTTTTTCTATATACTGTAGGTGTCATACTAAAAACATCTTTAAAGGCCCTTGTAAATTTACTAGGACTAGAATAGCCTATTTCTGTAGCTATATCAATTATTTTATAATCAGTATTTTTAAGTAATTCTTCTGCAATATGCATTCGATATTTTTTTCTGTATAAATTAATTGTGTTCCCATAAACATATTTAAATCCTTTTTTTAAATACGTAGTATTAGTATTTATCATTTTTGCTAATTCTTCTATGGTAATATGCTCATCATATCGTTCTTCAATTATATCTTTAATTTTCTCAATTTTTTCAATGAAACTTTTTGTATAATAATTCCTATCCCTATATTCAAAATTAGTATAATTTAAGCACACCAATATAAGAAGCTCTATGGTTTTAACTTTTAGGTAATCTATAGTATACTCCTTTGGTAAAGAATATAGTTTCCCTAGAACATTTGTTATTTCATCATTGGGTGTGGTTACGAAACAAGTGTTTGTATCAAATATTTTATTGGCAACCATATGTATATTTATTTGAGGTGTACCTAGCATTTGTACAATTGAAGATTCAAGCTTATTTAGGGTAAATATGATAGTTATACCTTTATATCTTTTTTGACTAAAATCTGCGGATTTAACTGCATTTTCACATCCCCAAAAACATAAATCCCCATCACATATATAATCCTCTCTATTATCCGTAAACTCATATTTAAATTTGCCTTCTGCACAGTAATTCATTATTATTACATTTTTCTTATAATCTACTTTCATTTCCTTATGAAAAGGTCTATATGTTTTAAAATCATTATATGTTATATCTACTCCATTCATAACTTGATAACTTATAAAAGTTCCTTCACCGTACTTTGATGATACAGTAGCTACCATTTTGTCACCATAAATCTGAGGTGAATTAATAATTTTGCCAACTATTAAGTTTTTTTCTTCAAGTTTGCGCATAATTTTCACCAACTATCATTGTGATAAATGCATTTTAAAATACCAATACAGTTTTTATAAATTACTTAGATCATCTTTACTCTGCTTCTAGTGGTGCTTACAGCATATTATTATATATACTCAGTGACTAAATCAGTAAATAGAATCCCTTCTAGATGGTCAATTTCATGGCAGAAGCATTTTGCTAAATCCCCTGTACCTGTTAATGTAATTTCCCCACCATTTTCGTCTAATGCTTTTATAGTCACCTTGGCAGGTCGTACTAACTTTCCCCATGTATCGGGGATACTTAAACAACCCTCCACAACTTCTTGTGTCCCTTCATGTTCAATTATCCTTGGATTAACTAATTTTATAAGTCCTTGTCCCATATCTATTACAACCAATCGTTTTAGGATACCCACCTGGGGAGCTGCCAGGCCTGCACCATTCCCTGTATTGTACATGGTATCAGCCATATCATTAAGTATTTGTCTTGTTTTATCGTCTACTACCTCAACAATCCTACACTTTTTTCTAAGAATCTCATCATCAGAAAGTCTAATTCTTCTTATTGCCATTTATATATCCCCCCTACTTTTTTCAGATCTTGATTTTCTTTTACTTTCTTCAAACAAAAAAACTTCTTCTATTGAACAGTGAAATATCTTGCTAATATCATAAGCTAACCATATGGATGGTTCAAACTTTTCTGTTTCAATGGAGTTAATTGCTTGCCTTGAAACCCCTACAAGCTCCCCCAATTGTTTTTGTGTCAAACCAAGTGACTCACGTAATTGTCTTAATCTATTTTTCATCGATATTCTCCTCTACTTGATTAACTTATATTACCAATATATCAATATTTTATGTTTGAGTCAAGTTAACCTTACATAAGTATACGCATCTAGAGTTATTACTCTAGATGCGTATTTACTATAAAATATTATATTCTATGGACGTCCTGGATGAGGATGAATTGAATCTGCAGGGAAGGTTATCATTTCTATTATATCCTTCTGCCCGCATTTATATATATTAGTTGCTTTAACTTTAATTTTTAGTTGCATATCTCTAGGAGGATCGTATGGGGGTGGTGATTCTAGAAAACATTCCGTTGCTCCTGTGATTCTTCTTAATAGGTTGTAACTACCACCATTTAATGCACCATATACATTATACCCTTCAGCACTAGGTATTGCACTCCAACTAATGTTAGCTGTATTTTCATGAATATTAATATGACCCATTAAAGTTTCTGGTTGTACTAAATTTTCATCTATTAAATGAATTTCTGCATCTTCTCCAATCAGTCCACTATTATGTACTGATACAACCTTAAACTTATATTTATTTTTAAGATTGGAACTTACACCATTTTTAGTATAGCTAAGGGAACCAGTTTCTTGTTCAAATTGATATGGGCCTCCATTATATGATGAATATACCATGAATTTATCTACACTAGATGATGGGTTATCCCAAGTTAATTTACATTGCTCCCTTGCACTATTATGGATACAAACCATGTTTTCAGGAGCTGGAATATATTGAGCTGTGACTGGTATACCCCACCCATGACTTGGACTTTGTGCCCTAATTTCATAAATCCTATCTTCAGTAGGACTAGCTTTTGCTTTAAAAGCTCTACCATTTACGGTTTTTCTTTCACTAACTATTTGACCGTACTTCTTATAGCGATAATAAACTTGGTATTTATCTGGATTTTCTCCAATTGGGGGATCCCAAGTAATCACATGTTGTCCCTTGATATCATCATACTCTATTTTTACATTTGTAGGTGCTGGATAATAAGGCTTCTTGCTTTCTAAATAATATACCATTTGATCATAGGATATTTTTTCATCTATTTGATTTACAGCAATTATTTTTCTTTTGAAATTCAAGATTTCACTTGGCTCAACATTTCTTATAATATGTTTTCCTTTATCTTCTTCCATGGCATTTGCTAATTCATATTCATTCCCATTATATATCCTATATCTGCTTATATAGGGTAATCTATCCCATGTTATTATGATATTTTTATTATAATAATCATATACACACTTCACATTTTTTATAGATAACATTTTAGTTATATTATAAACTGGAAGAATGGTTTTATTATTGCTACTACCTATAGACATCTCTAAATCTACATGAAAGCCATCACCATGTTCAGGCATTTTAACAGTAAAATAAGCCTTCTTAGTACTATCCTTACTTATATGTAAAGATTTTGTATGGTCTATAATTCCACAAGTACAACCATATATAGGCTTTGCTTTTAAATATACAGTCCCAGATTCATTATTATTAGTGATTTCTATAGCCTTTGCAACTAATTGATTCCCAGGGGTTCCAGTTAAATTGCATTCACTTGGAGAAATGGTTAGTTGCTTATAGTTAGGAGGCGTATAATCATCATCACTGACATCTTTAGTATAGATTGGAATCTTTATTGTTGAACTACTTAAATTACTGCTGAATTGAAGTTCCGCTTTAAAGTCTCCAACTACCGATGAATCAATACCAATTTGAGCGGTTGCGCTACACTTAGGAGGAACCGTTATAATTCCCCCCATCATTAATATATCACTGTCTGAAATATGATATGTGCTACAATTGATTTTAGTCTTACATGTTACCTCGGCTGTAGAATTACTATAGTTACTAATAGTAACAGTTTTATAGATATTAGCACCATTAAATTCATAACCATATACTCTAATTTCATATGGGCAAATACTTATTGGATTGCCACTACTTTTAATATCCCTAGTATTTTTGCCCTCTATAATATCTTCATCGGCCCATCCAATACATCCACTTGATAGTATTAATGCTATTATCAAGCAAAATGCAGTTAATTTTTTCATGTTAATTCCTCCTCTTTCGATTATTTTGACCTCAGCTATATTGTATAATGTAAAGCTTGTATAAAATGTCAAAATTTAGTTGTGAACCATTGGAATTTTTCGCTAAAATAATACATATAGTAAAATTCTTTATACCTAATTAGATGAATATACATCTAAAATTGATATAATTAATATAATATATATTATTAAAGGGGGATAAAACCATGAAATTAAGTATTTTAGTTAATAATTATGTGACATCAAGTAAGCTTTTAGCTGAACACGGACTTTGTTTTTATATCGAGGCCCATGGAAGAAGGATTCTTTTTGATACGGGTCAAACCTCTGCCCTTATTCATAATGCAAGGGTATTGGAAGTGGATTTAGCTTCTATTGAAACCATCGTATTAAGTCATGGTCATTATGATCATACAGGAGGCCTAGAGTCTTTACTAAAATTAAATAATGAGTCAAAGATATTTATGCACCCATTAGCTTTTCAAGAAAAATACAGCTTGAAAAATGGCAATTTAAAATATGCGGGTATCCCATTTGATTTAAAGAAAGCTGTAGTCCATGATAATAGGATTAATTTAAACCATAAACCTTTGTATATATATGATAACATTCTATTATCCGGTGAAATACCTAGAAATAATGATTTTGAACCTATACCTAGGGGATTAATGGTGAAGGAAGAGGGCCAGCTTAAGCAAGATAATATAATTGACGAACAAATACTTATCATACGGGAAAAAAGGGGTATTATTATTGTATTAGGTTGTAGTCATCCTGGAGTTGTAAATTGCACAGAATATGCAGTTAGTTTATTTCCAAATGAAAGGATATTGATGCTAATTGGGGGTATGCACCTAAATAGTGCCACAACTGATAGGATAAACAAAACAATCGATTATTTAAAATCTAAACATATAGAAAGGATTATTCCACTTCATTGTACAGGATTTGAGGCTATGTGTGATATAAAGCGTGCCTTTAAGGATAGATGTATTATAGGGACTGTAGGAGATGTTTTTGACATAGATTAGTTTTTAATTCTATTAATGATAATTCAGGGGATTGTTTCAAGGTGCAATCCCCTGAATTTATAACTAGAGTGTTTCAGAAGAGATTAGTGATCTGGCCACCACGAATGATATTTTACAGTAGCCTGTAATTTACAGCTTATATATATCCTCTGTACTAATCTGCTGTATTCCAAGCTTTCCAATGATCTTGTTTGCTCTCTCTATCTCATCAACACGAATTATTACAGGAGTTTTATCACCCATAGCAAAGGCATACATATACTCAACACTTATGCTATTATCTGAAAGCTTTTTAACCGCACTGGCTAAGGCCCCTACTTCGTGGGGTATTAATATACAAAGAACATCGGTTAAGCTAACGGAAAAACCTTTTGATTTTAAAGCCTCAATTGCTTTATCCGGTGAATTAACAATCAAGCGTAGTATCCCATAATCCGATGTCTCCGCAATGCATAATGCAGCAATATTAATTTCCTGTGCAGCAAGAATTTCAGTTACCTCAGTTAATCTACCCGCTTTATTTTCTAAGAATATAGATAATTGCTTAATAATCATACCCTTACTCCTCTCTATTTCTTCTATCAATGACTCTTTGAGCTTTTCCTTCACTTCTCTGGATTGTCTTAGGTTCAACAAGCTTTACCTTTACATTAATACCTAGGGTACTTTCTATAGCCTGTCTAATTTTTTTAGTTAATGATTCCAATTTTTTTATCTTATCAGAGAAATACTCTTCATTGATTTCTATCCATACCTCTAATACATCTAAATTATTTATTCTATCAACTATTAACATATAGTGGGGTTTTGTTTCTCCCATTTCCAGTAAAATACTTTCTATTTGTGATGGGAAGATATTAACTCCACGTATAATTAACATATCATCTGCACGTCCAGTAATCTTTTCCATTCTTACATTAGTTCTTCCACATGCACATTTATCTGGATGTAATATAGTTAAATCCTTTGTTCTATATCTAAGCAGTGGCAAAGCCTCCTTAGTTACAGTTGTAAACACCAATTCTCCCTTTGCTTCATATCCCAATGGCTTAAGTGTATCACTATCCACTACCTCTGGGATGAAGTGATCCTCTATAATATGTAACCCATTTTGATGCTCACACTCACAAGCCACACCGGGTCCTATGATTTCACTTAATCCATAGATATCAAAGGCTTTTATTTTTAATTTTTCTTCAATTTCTTTTCGCATACTATTTGTCCACGGTTCTGCCCCAAAAATTCCAACACGAAGTGGCAATTCCTCAGGGGTAATGTTCATTTCCTCTAAAACCTCTGATATATACAAAGAGTATGAAGGGGTACAAGCAAGTACTGTTGTTCCAAAATCCTTCAATAGTTTGATTTGCTTTTTTGTATTTCCTCCAGAGATAGGCACCACAGTAGCTCCAATTCTTTCACTACCATAATGTATTCCAAAGCCCCCAGTAAATAGACCATATCCATAGGCCACTTGTATTACATCGTCCCTTGAAACTCCACAGGATGAAAGAGTTCTTGCAACGACCTCGGCCCATGTGGCGATATCCTTCCTAGTATAACCTACAACCGTTGGATCTCCTGTTGTACCCGATGAGGCATGAACACGTACTACTTCACTTTTAGGAACGGCAAATAGTCCAAAGGGATAATTGTCTCTAAGATCTTGCTTCGTAGTAAATGGAAGCTTAGATAAATCTTCAATACCTCTAATATCAGAGGGTTCTATACCTAGATTTTGCATTTTTTTTCTATAAAAGGGTACATTGTAATAAACTCTTTCAACCATTTCCTTTAGTCTTTCACTTTGTACATGTGTCATCTCATCTCTACTCATACATTCATAACGTTCATTCCAAATCATAATACTATCACCTGCCATCATTATTATTATACACTTTGTTGTATCCCCAAATATAGGTAAAGCCTCAATAGATTTTATCCATCCTTTCACCCCTCTATCTCCAAATTCTTAAGAATGTAATTATTAAATATTACCATCTCACAAAAATATTGTCCAAATTTTCGAATTTTTTTAAAGTTCATAAAATTTTTTAATATATCTAAAATCAATTGCATATCTTCAATCAATTTAGGAACAAACTTTTTATGATTATCCTATAAAATAAATAAAGCAAGGGTTTAATACCCTTGCAATTTATAAATTTAATATGAAAAATTTATATCCAAATACTCATTTATTAATTTATCACTTATTTCTATAATACTTTCCAATGAATAATATCTTGAAAGCTTTTGCATATTTAATTTCATCACTTCTAATATATATGGACGCTCAATTAAATAGTCTACTATCCCTTTTAAGCTATCCATGTTATCTATTACCCTAGCACATCCAGATTCAACTAAGAATACTGCATTTTCTTCTTCTTGACCCGGTACCATATAAGGGATTAGCATAGGCAGATTAGATACGATTGCTTCCGATACTGTCAATCCTCCTGGTTTGGATATAATTAGGTCTGATTCATTCATGAGTTTAGGAATTCTATTTGTAAATCCATATATAGTTATTTCTTTATTTCCTATCTTAGTCCCATAATTTGATTCAATATTTTTTCTTAATACTTCATTGGTTCCACATACAACTATTATCCTGATAGTGTTCTTACAATGAATAAGCTTCCTTAGTACTATTTCAATTTCTTTAGACCCATTGCTTCCTGCCATTAGCAATACAGTAAAATCTTTATTTTCCCTGTGTTTTCGGACATTATTTTCTCTTAAAAACTCTTGCTTTATTGGGATTCCATGGGTATATATTTTACCCTTGCTTACACCCCGCTTTATCATATCCAATTTAGTATATTCACTTGCTACTATGTAAGCGTCTACATATTTATTCACATGAAATTTATGGGCCTTAAAATCTGTAATCACAGAGATAAACGGGATAGATAGATTTTTTTCTTTTTTCAGCTTGCATATAATAGTGACACTAAAGGCATGGGTGCCAATAATTAAGTCAGGGTTTTCCTTAATAATTCTGTCATATATATTTTTTTCAAATATCCTCAAAGCATATTGGGACATTTTTGAATCAATTTCTTTATTATTGTAATATCTATATAGTCCTTTATATATATATGGCAGGTTACTTAATATAATGGAATAACCACCTATAACTGCCCTTTCAAAGGCCTCCCCTATCACCTTCAGAAAATCCACTATTATAACTTCATTACCATTGGCTTTATATATGGCTTCAAGAGAACTTGCCACTTGATTATGACCGCCTCCCGTTGAAGCAGTCAGTATCATAACTTTTCTCATTCATCTCATTCCTCCATTATGCAAAGGTTAAAAATATGTCTTCGTATTCATTACTTATTTTTACAGTATCCTAACCATAAATCTTCTTTTTTGTAGTATTCCACTTTTTAAGTTTTCTATTTCCCTTTTATAAATATGCTGTACCTATAAAATAAAAAACTTCATATGTTTTATATTTTATCTTCAATAAAGGGGTATGTCTTAATTATTCTTGACAATGAGTAGGTTTCACCATAAAATGGGGATAATATAGAGAGTTTAGGGTGAATTTTAATTTGTACATATAAAGATATCTAATGTTTTTTTGGATTTTAAATATGTATGGATTAAGATTTTGACTGGAATCTCTATACTTATATTATAATGTCAGATAAAGAGGAGACTATACATGAATGAATTTATAATCACGGCATTAATTGGCTATTGTTTAGGTAACTTTCAAACCTCCTATATATTAGGAAAATTTCTGAAAAAGGTAGATATACGCCAGTTGGGGAATGGCAATGCAGGAGCATCTAATGCAACAAAAACCTTAGGTTGGAAATATGGAATTGTAATTGCTCTTATGGATATTTTAAAGGCTGTTTTTGCTGTAGCTATAGTAAGGAGGTTGTATCCTCATTCAGATGTCCTTTTCTTCCTAGCTGGGCTTTTCACGATACTAGGCCATGTTTATCCTGTTTTGCTAGGCTTTAAAGGGGGGAAAGGAACAGCTTCATTGATCGGGATGGTATTGGGAATAGATTATAGAATAGGGATATTATTATTTCTACTTTTAGCTTCCATTACGATTATTACAGATTATATTGCAGTGGGAACCATAATAGTTGTTTCACTGTTTCCCATATTAGCATATGTATTTGGATATTCTACTCAATCGGTAGTTATTTGTATATTTATAGCATTATTATCTATTTATAAGCATTTATCAAATGTGAAAAATATAATTAATAAAAAAGAACCGGGTTTGAGAAAAACCATAAAAAGAAGAAAGAAATAATGGAGGCTGTAATATGACTAAAAAAGAAAAAAGTTGGATTTTATATGATTGGGCGAACTCGGCATTTGTTGTGACAATCGTTACTGCTATTTTACCTGTATATTTTAAAGATGTAGTAGCTAAGGGATTATCAACCTCATATTCAACGGCATATTGGGGTTATATTAATACTATTATTGCTTTAATTGTAGCCATATCATCACCTTTTTTGGGTTCCTTTGCTGATTATAAAAACAACAAAAAAAGATTCATGGTTATAATTGTTCTTATGGGAGCCTTTTCCTCCTGTCTTTTATCTATAGTTGGCGAAGGGGATACATTACTATGTCTAGTTATATATATGTTTGCTGGAATTTCCTATTTTACTGCAAATATATTTTATGACTCATTTTTGGTGGATGTTACTGAAGAAAGTAGGATGGATTGGGTGTCTACAAATGGATTTGCGTGGGGATATATAGGAAGTACAATCCCTTTCATTATAAGTATTGTCATCATACTATATCCATCATTAATTGGTATAGAATCTAAAATATTTGCTACAAGATTGTCCTTCATAATCACGGGGTTATGGTGGCTGATATTCTCTATACCATTATTTCTTAATGTTAAACAGATACATTATATTGATAAACCTAAGAATGCCATAAAGCATAGCTTCATCAGATTAAGGGAAACCTTTGTTTCAGTTAAAAGCAACAAAAATGTTTTTATGTTTTTACTAGCTTATTTTTTCTATATAGACGGTGTAAGCACTATATTCAAAATGGCAGCCGTGTATGGTAGGGATATAGGAGTTAACAGTAATGATTTATTGATAATATTGTTGGTTACACAGTTTGTGGCATTTCCCTTTGCAATACTTTTTGGAAAGCTAGCAGGTATATGGTCTACAAAAAAAATGCTGCTCATTGGTATTTTTATATATACCTGTATCAGCATTTATGGTTTCTTTATAAAAACAGTATCGGGCTACTGGATATTAGCTCTATTAGTTGCCACATGTCAGGGAGGAATGCAAGCGCTGAGCAGATCAATGTACTGCAAAATGATTCCTAAGGAAAAATCCTCTAGCTATTTTGGTATCTATAATATTATCGGTAAATTTTCAGCAATTGTTGGCCCTTTGATGATTGCCCTTATTTCTCAATTTACTAAAAGCTCTAGATACGGGATTATAAGTCTTGTTGTTTTATTCGCCCTAGGATTTGTATTATTGAGAAAAACACAGGTGGAGGCTTAGAAAAGTGTTTTTGAGTCTGACTAGAATAATTATCCCTTTGTTATCATATATTCTATTAAATGAATATATATATCGGAGGTTAACATGATAATTTCACCTAATCTTCCTACTTTGCCCTATGTTAAAAGAAATGGCGTTAAGTATTTTGAGCTTATAGCAGAGCCAGTAAAAAGAGAAATCTTACCTGGTATCTATATGAATGTATGGGGATATAACGGTTCTACACCGGGGCCTACTATTCTAGTTTATCCAGAGGACAATGTATGTATTAGGGTATATAATAGACTGCCAACCCCCACTAGTGTCCATTGGCACGGTCTAGATATACCTAACAACATGGATGGAGTCCCAGCCATGGAACCATCACCCATAATAAATCCAGGCTGTTACTTTGATTACAAATTTAGAATAACTAATCCTCCCGGTACTCATATGTACCATTCCCACTTCCATACGGTAGTTCAAGATATGATGGGACTTGAAGGGGGATTCATCATTTTAGATCCCTGTGAAAAAGCTGATGATATTCAGAAGGATTTCTTTATTATGCTTAGCACCTATACACTTGAAAACATCAAACCCTTTACATTACCAAAGGGCACCTATGATACCAATCCATTTTCTATGGATGCAAACTTCTTTATGATGAATGGCGTCTCTTTCCCCCATACAGCTCCTTTAATAATAAATCAAGGTGATAAAGTGAGGATAAGATTCGGCAATATAGGTATAAAAAATCATCCTATTCATTTCCATGGTCACCAGTTTTCAGAAGCAGCTGCCGATGGAAATAGCATACCTATGAAAAATAGACTCATTAAAAATACCATATTGATTTCATCGGGCACAACAAGGGATATAGAGTTTGAGGCAAATAATCCAGGGGTTTGGCCACTTCATTGTCATTTCCCCCACCATGTAAGTAATAATAAAACACTTCCCTTCGGAGGTATGTCTACGGCAGTAGTATATGAAGATTATGATATAGAAAAGCATATTAAAAAAGCAACATGCCCTTATCAAAAACCTTAAATTATAAATAGGCAACTAAATTAAAGGTTTGACTGGAATCTTTATACCCACTTATCCAGAATTCATTTGTATAAATTTACATAATATAATTACAGTTAATTTAAATACGGTATTAATTCCATAATCATATTATATTTCGGTGTTATTTCCCTTTGAAAAGCATATATAATATAAAAAGCTAGAGGAGATTCCCCTAGCTTTTTTCAGTATACTTTATTCACAGAAGCTTAAAAATGCCTCTGATACCATAGCATACTCTTTATCCTCTTCAATTTGTGATAACATAGGGCCTTCCTCAGTTTCTTTATATCCATATAAGTATACATCCTCTTGGCCCTGTGGAAGTAAAGCAATGTACTCTTTTTCCCCTACTTCAAATACAGCTAATACTTGACAAGCTAACTCTTCCCCATCCCCTAGTGTTAAATATATCATTTCTACATCTTCATGGGAATGTCCTGAGCAACTACCTCCACATTCGCATTCATGTTCCTCATCATGTTGATGGTTACCCTGACATCCACAACCATGTTTTTCATCATGTTGATGATCATGTCCACAATTACAATTATGATTTTTTTCTTTATTCATTATAACCCTCCTGCAAATATAATTTACTCAATAACTCCATAATTATTTTTATTACATATCCATGATTAATATATTTTATCATAATTCATAATTATTGTATATCCTTCTAAGATATAATAACAGGTGAGCAAATTGCATAATTACCTTCTGCAAAAACTATCTACTATATATAGTTAAAAAACCTTAAGAACTATACCATCAAATATGCTTATATCTTAAGCAATTAAATATAGGATGATATTCGCATATCAGGCTTAGCCAAGTA